>CACYDO010000154.1 GCA_902773165.1 uncultured Ruminococcus sp.
GAGGACGCAGGTCAGACAGTAAAGCACCTGCATTTCCATATGCTGGGCGGAGTAACTCTCGGTGAGAAGATCATCTGAAAAATAAAACGAAGACTAAGAAACAGATTTATTAATGTGGCAATTAAAATTCGGAAAAGGAAGTCTAAAAAATGTCTGAAAGTAATTCATATAGAATGAAAATAGCAGGCCTTGAGCGTGACCTGCCCTTGTGCGAGGTGGCGGAACACCTCGATATCGCTGCTTTCGTCATGTTCGGCGATGTTGAGATCACAAAAGCGGCTGCCGAAAAGCTGCTTGAAAAATGTCCCGAGCATGATATTGTCGTTACTGCCGAGGCAAAGGGAATTCCCCTTTGCTACGAGATGGCGCGTATGGGCTGCGGCGATTATGAGATCGCAAGAAAATCTATAAAAACATATGACGACGACCCGATGTCCTGCGAGGTGAAGTCTATTACTACCAATGCGGTGCAGACACTCTATCTGGCTAAAAGCAGAGCGAAAAGATTAGCCGGCAAACGCGTACTTATCGTTGACGATGTTATTAGTACGGGTGCATCGCTTTATGTCCTCGAAGAGCTTGTCCGCAAGGCCGGCGGCGTTATTGTCGGCAAAGCGGCCGTTCTTGCAGAAGGCGAAGCTGCCGACAGAGTTGATATCATTTTCCTTGAAAAGCTTCCGCTTTTCCCGAAATAATAATGTACTGAAAAACTGATAATCATGAAAAGACCGTTTTTCTGCGTTGGATTCGGTATGCTTGCTGCAATGGCGGTTTCAACGGCATTTTATGACGCTGCTCCGATTTTGACGGCGGCTTGCGCTGCCGCGGCAATATTGCTTATAAATCCAAGGCTGTTTCCGGACAAAAAGCATACTTCTGCCGCAGTTGTCCTTCTCAGCGCTGCTGTAGGCGCGGCAATGTATATGGGCGCGGCAGGTCTGTATGTAATACCGCTTACAGACGAATTGGACGGCGCTCACATAACGTTTTCCGGCGTGATAACGAGCGAACCGTATACATATGACGGCACAACGCGTTTTTCTGTGAGAACGACGCAGATCAACGGAGAGAAAAAACGGCTGAACATAAAAATATATACATCGTTTATACCACGCGGAAGGGCTTGCGACTATATTGAAGGGGAATGTGTTCTGCGTTCGGCTTTTGATAAAGGTATAGGATATTCTTCATATCTGAGCGCAAGAGATACATTTTTCAGTACATATATCAGCTCTTTTACAGAAGGGTCATTCGTTGTTACAAAAAACAACCATCATAGCTTTGAAAAATATTTTGCAGATATGCGCAGAGATATATACCGTGCTTTTACAGCAAGGCTTCCGCAGAAGGAAGCGTCACTTTGCATTGCAATGATAACGGGCGAAAAAGATGTGCTGGACGATGATGTTATCTCGTGCTTTAATACCTTGGGGATCGCTCATCTTATAGTCGTTTCAGGGCTTCATCTTGCAGTTGTTGCAGGCGCGCTTTATGTTGTGTGCGAAAGCCTTATAAAAATCCGCAGACTGGCGTGCGTTGTGCAGATAGCAGGAGCTTTTGCTTTTGCCGAGCTTACAGGCTTCGGCTTTTCGGTTCGACGCGCGATGATAATGTGCATTGTCCTGATCGCAGGCAAAATGTTTTATTCAAAGGATGATTCACTTAATACGTTGGGCTTTGCGGCGATGATTATCTGCATGAATCCGCTTGCGGCAGGCGACATAGGATTGCTGTGGTCCTTTTCATGCACGCTGTCTGTAATTCTGCTTTCAAAAAAGATAGAGGAATTTCTGTATAATATCTTCGCTTCGAATAAAATTTATTATGAGAAAAAAGACGTTAGGCCCGGTGCAGCTGCTTTGTGTCTGGCGGCAAGCGTAGGCTCGCTGCCGTTTTTTCTGCTTGTCACGAAGGAAATATCTCCGTATATGCTGTTGGCTAATCTTCTGACCGTTCCGGTTTCAATGGCAGTTCTCGTTTGCGGAGGGCTGGCGGCAGTATTTACACTGTGCGGATTATCTGTGTTTGCTTCTGTACCAATGATGATATGCGGATTTGCTGCAAAATATCTTTTGATCGTAACGGAACAGATGGCTGATCTTCCGTTTGCGGGAGTGACGATCGAAAGTAAGTCGGTCATCGTTTTCTTTGCAGTATCGGCGGCGGTACTTTTGCTGCTTCACTTTGTAGTGAAAAAAGACAAGCTGTTTAGCATAGGTTTGCTTGCAATGGCTTTTTTGCTGGTGACAGCGGTGGAGATAAAAATAATTATAAACGGAACAAAGGTCACAATGTCTGTTCTTGATGTTGGCAGCGGAATGGCTGTAACGCTCAGATACGGAGATAACAGATCGGTGCTGTCATCTTACGGAGAAAAGAAGATGTACGGCAGCGTTGAGGAAGAGTTGTCCGGATCGGATCATTTGCTGTACATGATCGACCTGCCGCCCGAAAAGTACGGGTACGACTACGGAAGAAGGATAATAGCCGACTATACACCGGAGGCGGTGCTTTGCGATGAAAAACGGCGCAGCGGTACATATTCATGGTACGAATACTGCGGTGGAACGGCAGAAACGATAGATGGCTGCGAGATCTTCGGGCTTCCCGAGGGGAATACTTTACAGGTGTTCTGCGACGGTAATGCTTCGTGTGAATATCTGACGCTTTTCGGGAATGACATACTTATATGCGACGGAAGCGCAGAGGGCTTGCCCGAGAATTTTTGCAGCCCCGATATAGCCGTTCTGCGTACAACAGATCATGCAGACGAGCTTTCACCCGATACGAAGATAATAATTTCAGACCCGACATGTCAGTCGGGCGACAGCAGGATAATATCCGCCGCAGACGGCAGCGGTAATATTGATGTCGATTTTCACAGGGACGGAACAGTCAGTATACATGACAGATAAGGAGGTAAAGCGTATGCCGGCGATAACCGAAGCCGATTTCAAAAAAATATTGAGCAGGGGCGATTTCGGTACGCTTTACTACCTGTGCGGCGATGAAAAAATGCTCGTTGCTCATTATACAAAGCTGCTAGTCGAAAAAACAGCAGGAAAAACGCCGGATGATTTTAATTATCATGTATTTACCGAGGCTTTCAGCGTGGACGAGTTCGAAGCGGCTTCACAGATGATACCGTTTACGAGCGACTGCAATGTTGTTGTCGTGAAGGACCTTGATTTTTCGGAGTTCAGCTCAGACGAAGCAAGCAGGATACTTGATATCGTTTCCAACGTTGCCGGGGACACGGTCATGATACTCACCTTCCCGACTAAAACCGAAAAAGGCGGCGAAGAAGGCAAGGGCGTAAATGCAAAGGACAAAAAGCTTAAAACTATCGCTTCAAAAAAAGGAACGATCGTTGAGTTTAAAAAGCTTACGCCGGCGGCTGTCAAGTCGAAGCTCGTTTCGTGGGCAAGCAAGCAGAATGTTGTGCTTTCACCGAAAATGGCTGATATTCTCGTTGAATACTGCGGCACAGACCTTAATCGTCTTCGTGCCGAGCTGTATAAGCTCTGCGCTTACGCAGGCGACGGCGGCGAAATAAAAAAAGAGGACATCGACGCTCTTGTTACACGCGATCTCGAATCTCGTATATTCGACCTTTCAAACGCTGTGATAAATCGGCGTGCGGCTGAAGCGTTCAAGGTCCTCGACAGACTGCTTTATAATAAGGAAGATGAAATACGGATAATATCCGTGCTTGCGTCTTCTTACGTCAATATTTACCGCGCGAGAATGGCGATAAAAAGCGGCGCGCGGACGGCTGAACTGAAAAAATGGTTTACCTACAGCGACGCTCAGCTGCGGTACGCCGAACGAGATTCACGAAATACAACGACAGCGGCTCTTCGTAAAAGCATAAATGCCATCGCTCAGACAGATATGGCGCTGAAAAGCACAAGAACATCAAAAAGACTGCTGCTGGAGCTGCTCATCGAGAAGCTGCTCATTATAGCAAGCGAGGACGGGCGCAGATGATAACTATAAAAGAAGCTGTGATTGTAGAAGGAAAATACGATAAAATGCGTGTATCGGCGCTGTTTGATACGGCTGTCATCGAAACGGGAGGATTCCGCGTTTTTAACGATAAGGAAAAATGCGCCGTTATACGTGAGCTTGCACTCAAAAGAGGCGTTATACTTCTCACCGACAGCGACGGTGCGGGCTTTGTTATAAGAAATTATCTCAAAGGCGCTGTTCCTGCCGACAGAGTTAAGCAAGCCTACGTTCCCGAAATAAAGGGCGTTGAACGAAGAAAAAAAGAGCCTTCAAAGCAAGGGCTGCTTGGCGTTGAGGGAATGACCGACGAGATCATCACTCAGGCGGTGCTGAAAAGCGGAGCGACAGTTGCCGGAAAAGAGCAGCAGCCGAAAAGCGCTCTTTGTAAAGCCGATTTTTACGAGCTAGGGCTTTCGGGCAGAGAAAACAGCGCACAGCTCAGAGAGAAGCTTTTGACGCATTTGGGATTTCCTCGTTACATGACGGCGAATGCGCTGCTTTCGGCACTTCGTTTGCTTTACGACAGAGAAGAGCTTGAAAAGGAGCTTGAAGCTCTGAAAAAAGTATATTTTGATTATAAGAAATAAGGTGAACATATGCAAACACTTAAAGTAGACCGCTTTGACGGTACTATGGTTATATTTACAGATAAAGAAAAGAAATATTTCGCAATAGAAAAAACGGAGATACCGTTTGACGTAAAAAAAGGCGACCGCGTTGAGATAGACAACGACGGCAATCTTACGCTTATCAAAAAATAAACGAAAAGAGTAATTGCAATGGAAAAAACTAACGTTATGCGCGTGCTCGATCAGAAAAAGGTGAAATATACGCCTCACAGTATCGGCGATAATTCCACAATGACGGGTACAGCTGTTGCTCAGGCTTTGGGAGCGCCTGCCGAGGTCGTTTTTAAAACTCTTGTGACCGTTGGTAAAAGCGGCGCAAATTACGTTTTCGTCGTTCCAATAGGCGGCGAGCTTGATCTGAAAAAGGCGGCTAAGGCAGTAGGCGAAAAGTCGATAGAAATGCTCAGAAGCAAGGAGCTTCTGCCGCTTACCGGTTACGTTCACGGAGGCTGTTCGCCGATAGGCATGAAGAAGTTTTTTAAAACAACGTTCGATTCCTCTGCAAAGGGCAAGGACACGATCTATTTCAGCGCAGGAAAAATCGGTTATCAGGTAGAGCTTTCGCCCGAAGACCTTTCTAAGGTGATACGTTTTCAGTATGCCGATATTGCAGCGGATAAAAAATGAAATTATACGCAGATAAATCAGGCTGAGTGAATGCGTCTTAGGACAGTGGATCGCATACTTTTATAATGCAGTTTCCGTAAAATTCACAAAATTAGCATTGATTTATTGTCAAGTTTGGAGTATAATGAAGTATATTATAATCAACAATAAAAAGGAAGTGTTAAAACATGGCAGACGGAATCAGATTTATTGAGAAAAATTTCCTCCACACACTGCC
>CACYDO010000155.1 GCA_902773165.1 uncultured Ruminococcus sp.
AATGCTCGAACGGTGGACGGAGTTTTATTACATCACGAATGACAAAAAGTATCTGAAACTGATAGACGCTAAAAAAAGAGCCGTTATATCTGCCATGTCGCAGACAGTGGTATATGTCGCACAGGCCTATGTTGTTGACGAGGAAAAAATATCCTATACCGTACCGCGAGCCGCCAAATCTTCCCTGTATTCTTTTGGCGATATTCCGCACCCCTGCCGGAAAACTCTGCTGAAATAGCTGCTGTCCGTATAACCGCACCGCTCCGCAATTTCCGTAACGCTAAGCTCTGTTTCGGACAATAACCGACAGGCAGTATGAAGCCGCAGTCTTGTGATATACTGTATCGGGCGGTATCCCGTCGCTTCCTTGAACAGCCGCAGAAACTGGCGTTCAGAATAGTGGGTGAGTGCCGCAAGCTCGGTGACTGTTATTTCCTCCTGAAAATGCCGTTCCATATATGCAAGTGCGGGCGCAAGTTTTACAATGCCATTGTCGTTTTCGATACGGCTCGTATCGTACATTCTCGAAAGCTCTGCAACAAGGCGTATGAATCCCGCACGCACCATTGTCTGCCACCCGGGTGTTCTGCCACAATATTCCGAATGCAGCGCCGCGATAATTTTCTCTATCCGCGGCTGTTCATCGGGCAGCAGTTTCAGATAGCTTGTAAAGCCCTTTCTTTTCGACTGCTGCGGTTCAAGAACGAACAGCGCCTGAAATCCCGGTGTTCCGGCTATGTCAAACGAAGCAAAGTCCATAAATCTCTTGCGGAACATGATGTTGCAGATGTGAAAATTTTCTGGTCTGTCATAGCCGTGTTCGGTCTCCTCAGCGATGACGAAAACGTCCCCTTTTTGTATCGGATAGTTCTCACCGTCAACGATATGTACCGCACTGCCCGACAGCACTATCACCAGCTCGACGTATGTGTCGTGCGCGTGCAGAAAAAGCGGCTCATCATGCTCTCCGTACTGGATAAAGAATGGAAAATCCTCGTCTTTTGTAAAAGCCTCCAACGGCATACGAAACATAAATATCACCTTTTTTCACTTGAAAGCTTCATGTCGGTTTTGTCCTGTTTTGTGGCGGATTTTTACTTGAATTCAGATCGTATCGGTGCTATAATCAGTATAACATATTTTTACCCGAAAAGCAATAGGTCGGCATCGTGTATTTACGGAGGGATATCAATGAAAAACAAACTGACAGCCGCTATCCTGTCATGCGTAATGGTATGCGGAACAATGGGATCGATTCAGTCAAGCGCTTTGCCTGCGAAAAACGGCGGTATGCGCAGCATGACAACAGCCGAGATCGTGCAGGATATGGGTATCGGCATAAATCTCGGCAATACAATGGAAGCTTGCGGAGACTGGATAGAAGATGTTGACAGGCAGTGGGGCGACGGAGTCCTTCAAACTAAAGATTATGAAATCGCCTGGGGAAGTCCGATAATAACCAAGGAAATAATTGAAGGCATGGCAAACGAGGGCTTCGGAGTTGTGCGTGTTCCCGTGGCATGGTCTAACATGATGGACAAGAGCACCTACACTATCAGCCCCGAGTACACCGCCCGCGTACAGCAGATAGTTGACTGGGTTATTGACGCGGATATGTACTGCATAATCAATATCCACTATGATAACGGCTGGGTGAACAATTTCCCCTCGGACGAGGAAGGTTCCATGAAACGCTATGAGACGATGTGGAAACAGATCGCCGAGGCTTTCAAGAATTACGACGATCACCTCATTTTCGAGTCGCAGAACGAGGAACTCGGCTGGGATTCAATATGGAATCAGTGGGGCGGGACACAGGCGCAGAAAGAAAAGTCCTATGAGCTTTGCAACCGCGTAAACCAGAAGTTTGTAGATGTTATCCGTGCGTCGGGAGGCAATAACTCCAAGCGTCACCTGCTCATTTCGGGTTATAAAACAGATATCACCCTCACCTGCGATCCGCTGTTTAAAATGCCCTCCGACCCCGCAAACCGTATGGCGGTATCCGTGCATTATTATACCCCCGCAGGCTTTGCCATTCTGGAGGACAAGGACGAATCATGGGCGAAAGCACGTTCAACATGGGGAACGGACGAGGATTACCGTGAGCTTAACAACTATATGGACATGGTAAAGATGACATTTGCCGACAAAGGGATCCCCGTTATCATCGGCGAGTACGGCTGTCCTACCAAGGGTAAGGAGAGCGATTCCGTAGTCAAGTTTTTAAGCTCTGTCTGCAAGGCTGCATATGACCGTAAAATGTGCCCGGTACTTTGGGCGACTCCGAACGGCGATGATGAATACAGCGGTCACTATAACAGAACGACCTGCAAGGTCAGCAACCCCGAGTTGAAAAAAGCATATGATGAGATCATCGGTTCCAAAGGGAAAACCGACACGTCCGATCCCGCCGACTATCCCGTTATAACTAATGTCGGGTACAGCGAAAAATATCATCAGATCAGATTTACTTGGTCGCCTGTTGAGGGCGCTTCAAACTACGGCATAGCGGTTTACCTTGCGGGCAAGTGGAGAGTGCAGGCATCAAACATTCCCGCTTCGACTTTGAGCTACACCACTCCGAAGAATCTTACTCCCGGAAAGTCCTATAAGGTCGCGATCGCAGCTAAGGTAAACGGCAAATGGACTACCGAAAAGTCTGTCAAGCACGCTGCTGTTGTCACCGTAAAATA
>CACYDO010000156.1 GCA_902773165.1 uncultured Ruminococcus sp.
ATAGAAGGCGGCAGCGGATTCGGCGGAGTGCTGTATGAATTCGTCGATGAAAAAACGATCCGCGCGTTTGCGGTGTATTATGACGATATAGGTCTTATAAAGGGCGAACGGCTCACCGTCACGGATAAGGAAACGCCGGTTTATCATATCGATGAGGTGCTTTACAGCGACAACACGGATACCTTTGAGGGCTGCTTGAAGTTTATGGAGGAAAACGAGGAGCTTATCGAACGGAAGGAAGCCTCGTTTAAGGAGAATCAGAGTATTACTATGCTCGATGAAGACCCGATTAAGCTCGTCGGGGTGACCAAAATAGATATCCCGCTTGATTACGAGCTGAGTGTAACGCTGAATTACAAAACGATAGAAAAGACTTTTCCGAATGCCAAGGGAAGACAATTCAGTGAACACAACACCGAGTGGACGGTAAAGAAAATCAAAGCAAGCTCGTTCGGAATGACGATAGATGCCGTAACTGATAATAACAGAGCGTTCGAGGGCTTTGACATGAGTAACAGCTCGAATTGGACTCCCGAAGAGATGCATGACTTTATAAACTCGATCCACTCAACTCATCTGGATATTGAGATCACTCTGAAGGACGGAACGAAGGTTTATAGCACGGGAGGCTCGGGGGACAGTCACACCGACCCTGACGGAAAAAGCATATCGTCATGGAGCTGCTCATATTTCAAAGAAGGAGAAGAATCCAAGCCGTACACACTTGATCCCGAGGATATAGCTTCGATTAAATGCAACGGTACAGAACTTATCGGATAAACGCGAAGCCTTGCCCTTAGCTGCGGCAGGGCTTCTTTTTCGGTCAGCAAACTATAATAAAACCTGATTTTTAGCATTTGTACATTGTATACAGCCGTAAAATATATTACAATGATAGTATGGCTTGTGGAGGAAGGACAGGAATTTTTATTAAGGCAACACCGCACAATTAACCAATAAAAACAAAAAGACTCCACCACGATGTTAAATCATAGAAGAGCCCGATCACGATTCATTTGCAGGCAGAACAAGTTAAGCCGTCAGAAAATGCTTTTTGTCAGCTATAATCAAGTTGGCTAATGCAAACATCATATTCAATTTTGCAGTCTGTTTTCGCAGACCTCGATATCGTGTTTTTCGATATCGGAGTTGCCCCTTTACAACAGCAAATACATGTTCAACTTTTGCACGAACCGAAGATTTTTCGTGTTCTCTGCGTTTGATCTGAGCCTTTGAGCGAACAGAATTATTTTTTGATTGTGAAGGTCTGCGATTGATTTTGTATTTGATTTTCTTGCCTTTGCTGTTCTTTACAATTGCATCTTCTTTTTTGTCCGAGCCTAAATATCCGCTGTCGCCGTAAACATCGTCTTCATCTCCGGTCAATAGCTTTGAGGTCATATTTGAGTCATGCTCATTGGCTCCGGTTACTTCTACCGTATGAACTATTCCGCTGTCTTTGTCAACGTCTGCGATGACACGCTGTTCGGGGGGGAGTTCTTCTATACCAACGCTTGCGCGGAGTATCGTCAATGCGTCGTTTGCGGTGATCTGCCCGTCGCCGTCGAGGTCGCCGTTTAGCGCCATAAAAACGACCATAACGCAGAGTGCGGCGATGTCCGGCGCCAAAGCGGTCAGTCCCGAAAGCGAGGAAAGCCCCGGTATGAACGTGATGATCGTGATGATAACGAAAAGGCTGTCGAGCATTCGCTCCATGACCGCTCACACCGCAGCTCCTTTTCTTTGTCAAAAAGGGTGAAAAATGTCAGATGAATTATTGAATCTTGTGGAGAATTATGTTACCATAAAATAGAGAATGTATAATGCGTGCAGCAGGCATTGTAAACGACATTGAAAAAAGGTGGCGGCGGATTTGAATAACACATTGCTTGAACGTCTTGCAAGTGCAGGAGCGGCGATAGATGAGGGAAACTGCCGTGCGGAGCTTGTGCTTCCGTCTGAGAGCGGTGTTCATAGCAGGATCACGGCGTATTTTTTATCGGAAAGTATGCACGTGATAATCTGGGATATCAGAAATGCCTTTATACCTGATATCCCCTTTGACATTTTCGCCGTGTCGGGCAAGGGCAGGTTTCTCTCGGCAAAATCATGCGTTCGGGGAAAGTGCGGATTTTCAAATAAAGAGGGCAAGAGCCTTTACCTCACCTCAGGTGAAGTCGCTATGGATTATTACATAGACGAAAGTAATTCCTCTTCGTTTCACGCCGATGATTTTCTCTGCGTCGAGGTCATTATGCAGGTCGATAGGGTCATTGAAGAACTGCCGACCCTCGCCATGCTGAAACAGGCGATAAAGCGCATGGATATGCCCGATTTTGCGACGTGCATCAATTCGCTCTATTTCATCAGCGCTCGGGACGGCACAAAGCGTATTACCGACGAGCTGATAAAATACTGTGCCGACGGCGTTGACCGTGAGCTTATCGTTATCAAAGCCTCAGAGCTTGGTCACAGCATCGGGCGTGATCTGGTCGATTCAAAGATCAAGCCGAGAACCTTCGCAAACAGAGCGCAGGCGAGAATTGCCGAGGATATCCACGACTGCCTGACAAACGGGTGCGAAAAGCGCTGGACGGTCGGCTATTTCGCCGGAAAATACGGAATCAGCGAAACGTCCGTTAAAAATTATTTTCGCAATATTTACGGCTGCGGCGTTCAGGAGTATCAGCGCCGTGTGAGAATGGAAAAGGCGGCTGCGCTGCTTCGTGAGACCGACCTCACTGTGCTTGAAACGGCGAGCAGAGTCGGATATCACAGCGTTTCAAAGTTCAGGGAAGCCTTTATCACATATCACGGCATGACACCGCCCGAATATCGCCGCAACGCAAAGATAGACAAAGCGCAGAAATTGGCGGCAGAAAATTATATGACAAATCAAAAGGAGGATCAGTAAATGAAGTATGATCTCATTAAAAGAAGCGCGGCAGTGCTGGTGGCAGCCGCTCTTGTAACGGGGTACACGCCTCTTGGCAGCGCAGCAGGAGTGTCTCAGGCGGTGAGCGTTAAGGCGAGTGCCGATAGTATCAACAATAATACATCGCCGACAACGTGGGATGAGCTGCAAAGCATGATAAATAACGCGGCAAACGGCGATGTTATCACGCTCGAC
>CACYDO010000157.1 GCA_902773165.1 uncultured Ruminococcus sp.
ACATCGGCTCATAAAGGGGTGTGAGTGAGAGATTGCCGTAAACGCCTTTCAGGGAATGCGCTATCTCAAAGGCAACACCGCACAAAAGATACTGCTCCTTTTTTTCAACACCTTCGGCGATTGTCATCACTTCAAACCTTGCAATATCAAGAACAAGCTTGACCATTCTCAGTTCTTTTTCGTTCTCGCAGATATTCCAGACAAAACGCATATCAAGGATTAAAGCGTCGATCGGAAGAGAAGAAAGCATATTCAGAGAAGAATAACCTGTTCCGAACAGGAAAGCTGTTAACAATATACAGCCGATCATATACATTTTCATTATACAGCTGATTCATCTCTTTGTCAATAAAAATAAAAAACGGGCAGGCGCCCGGAGGCAGTTCCGATTTTACTTTACCATGACGGTCAGTTGGTCTCCGCGTTTTGGACTGCCCACTAATATTTTACACTAACAAAAACGCAAAGCAAAGTGTCGAAATTATCTCAATAATGCACAATCAGATCAGCAGAAAAATCGTATATTATATGCGCGTTTTGATGCTGAGTATATATATCAAATTTACTCTATTGACGATTACGTCCCGTTATATTATACTATTATTGTAGAAATCAGTCTTTTTCTGAGATCATTGTGTGGGAGAAAAATATGAAACCAATTGAACATTCTTTGCGCAGCGAAATTTTTGCATATGCAAAAAATAAATACGGTACACAGCCGGAGTATCTTTGGGCAAGTGCGCCTGATTATGCTGTACTCAGGCATAATGATAACAATAAGTGGTACGGTTTGATCATGAACATCACATATGAAAAGATCGACCCACAAAAAACAGGCGCAGTAGATGTCCTGAATGTAAAGCTCGATGATATTCTTTTTCGTGACTTACTGATACAGCAGGACGGTTATTACATTGGTTATCATATCAGCCGCGGAAATTGGATATCTATTGCACTTGACGGTACAGTAGAGCTTGAATCCATTTGCAGCTTGCTTGATACCAGTTTCACAGTCACCGCGTCCAGGCAAAAAAAGAATCTTATCAGACCGCCTAAGGAATGGCTTGTACCTGCGAATCCGAAATATTACGATATTGAACACGCTTTTGATGATGAAGATACAATTGAATGGAAACAGAACTCGGGTGCTAAAAAAGGCGATACTGTTTTTCTTTATGTAGGTGCGCCTGTTTCGGCTATTCTTTATAAATGTATAGTAACACAGACGGATATTCCCTGCGATTATCAGAGCGATAACCTTACGATCACTAAGGTTATGACAATCAAACTGATAAGACGATATAAGCGAGATGATTTTACATTTCAGCGTTTAAAAAATGAATACGGAATATTTGCCGTAAGAAGTGCACGGAGTGTTCCGAACAGCTTGAGTAATGCATTGCAGGGGGATAAGTATGAATAAATATATTGTATTTGATGTAGAGACACCTAACCGCGCAAACGACCGTATGAGCGCAATAGGCATAACTGTCATAAAGGATAATAAGATCGCTGATGAATTCTATTCTCTTATAAATCCCGAAACACATTTTGATTATTTCAACACTCAACTAACCGGTATCAGCCAAGAAACAGTAAAGAACGCGCCTACTTTCCCCGAGGTCTGGAAAAAAATATCGCCGATCATGGAGCAGGGAATACTTACGGCGCATAACGCAGTGTTCGATATGAGCGTTTTAAAACGCTGTCTTAGCGATTACGATATTAAATGGAAAGCAGATGTTCCTTATTTATGTACAGTGCAGATCGGAAGACGGCTATTGCCGAAAATGAGCCATAAGCTTAACGTTATGTGCGAGTATTACGGTATCGCTCTGGATCATCATCATGCAGCGAGTGACAGCAGCGCATGTGCACAAATCCTTTTGAAATACATTGAAGGCGGAGCGGATATCAGCTCTTACATAAAGAAATACAGGTTAACTCCGTGATCGAGGTGAAATAATGCACGATATATGGAATCCGTGGCATGGGTGCATAAAGAAAAGCGAAGGCTGCGACAATTGTTATATGTATTTTCTCGACAGAATGCGCGATAAAGACGGCTCACAGATATATCGTACAAAAGCAGGCTTTAATTACCCGATACAAAAGGACAAAAACGGCAGCTATAAAATAAAAAGCGGCGAAATGATCCGCGTTTGTATGACGTCAGATTTCTTTCTTGCCGAGGCGGACGAATGGAGAGATGAAGCGTGGGATCTGATGAGGCTGCGAAGCGACGTGATATTTTTTCTGCTTACAAAACGTCCTGAAAGAGCAGCGGAGCATTTGCCTAAAAACTGGGGCGACGGCTGGGATAACATTTTTTTCAATGTCACAGCTGAAAATCAGCGCCGCGCAGACGAGCGCATTCCTATTTTGCTCGATCTTCCGTTTAAACATAAGGGCGTTATGTGCGCGCCGTTTATCGGGCAGGTCAGTATCAGAAAATATCTCGAAACGGGTCAGATAGAACAGGTGCTTTGCGACGGCGAAAACTACGACGGAACACGCCCTTGTCATTATGATTGGGTCAAGCTTCTCCGACAGGAATGCGAGGACAACAATATTACCTTCGTCTTCTGCGGAACGGGAAAGCGCTTTGTTAAGGACGGCAAGCTGTACAAACTTGAAGGCAGCCTGCAAACACAGCAGGCGCGTAAATCGGGAATGACATTCATGGGCAAACCGATGCATTTTGATCTGTACGACAGCTGGGGAAATCCGATTCCCGAGGAGGAAAGATATAAGCCTTTTTTCAGGGAGAGATGCAATAGCTGCGGAATGCAGCCTGTTTGCAACGGATGCAGTAATTGCGGAAAGTGCGGCTGATAGTCGTTATTTTGCAAAATAAAATACAGAAGTTGATCTCCGCGAATAGAATTAAACGTAAATTCTAAAACGCGGAGATCAACTTTTCATAAATACAAGGTAAAATCGGAACTGTCAGCGGCGACACGCCGCCGGAACGGTCAGCGGTGACACGCCGCGTCAGACCGTATCAATCTGGCAAGACCTCATTACAGCAAGCGCGCTTTGGTGAAGCTCCGGCGTTACGCCTGCACAGCAGTCTGCGTCAACAGATATTTCACTATCCGGGAAATTTGCTTTTAAGATCAAAGCATTTGAAACAACGCAGATATCTGTGCAAAGCCCAATAAGAGTAATTCTTTTTTCTTCGTCGCCGCAAAGCTCCTCGATAAGCCCGGGAAGCTTCGTTGAACCAAAGGTCAGCTTTTCGACAGCTGTGTACTTCTTCGTTTTCAGGGCTTCGGCAATTCGGCTGTCAAGCTCCCAGCCTGGTGTTCCCTTAATACAGTGCTTTACCGGAAGCTTCTTTCCCTCGGCGGTTTCAAGGTAATTATCAAAATGTGTGTCGTAGGTTACAAAAATCTCCCCCTCATGCGCCCTTATTCTTTCTGCTGCATTTGCAGTGATCTTGTCGGCTTCTTTCGTTCCAAGAGAACCGTCTATAAAATCCTTCTGCATATCTACTACTACCAAAATGTCCTTCATAACAAATTTCCTCCCTATAATATTATGGCAGCACTGTACAAAGACCGCCTGACGGCTTTGCACCAAATCTGCCTGATCTTTTTAAGTCATACTGTACAAAAATCTAATGTGCCTCTTCGGCACGATCTCTGTGCGGTATTGCCTTATTTTTTTCTTCTGTATAATCTTGCAGGCCGATGACCTGCTCCTGTTATAAACTCGTCTGTTTCTTCAACGTATTCTGCCGCCTTGCGCCTGAAATTGGCTGACAGCAAAGAAACATTAAGTATAGTTTCCTGCACACACTGTAATTCACTGAGCGTGAATTTTTCAGGAAGAAAATCAAAAACTATATCCATATCTCCTGTGCAGCGGCGAAGCGCCGAAAGCCCTGAGGCTAATATCGCAGCATGGTCAAATGCAAGCGCAGACTCTCCGATCGTCCGGTATCTAAAAAAACCAAACGCAGATGAAATCTCTTCAAGCTCAACTTTTATTTTTTCTTCGTCATTTTTGAGTTCAAGCAAGTACGTGCTGCTGTCCGGTTCTTTTGTAAAATCAACGTCGAACCACCTTGCTTGAGCTGCGTCACTCCCTCCGCAGGCTGAAATGCTGCCGTCTAAAATGACCGATACGTAGGCATTTGATATCACTCTTCCTCGGGGGTCTCTGTCTGTTTCACTGAATATACCGACAGGCATTATTGCATTCGGAACAGCTCCTGTTTCTTCCAGAGTTTCTCTGAATGCGCACTCCTCTACAGTTTCTTCCATTCTGAGAAAGCCTCCCGGCAGCGCCCAATATCCTTTATACGGGTGCTCTGCACGATTGATAAGCAGCACTGATAACTGCTTTATATCATCTCTGCGGTAATTTTCCGTTATTTCGCTTCGTATCGTAAAAACCGCTATGTCGGTTGTCACGGAAGGTCTGTCAAATTTTGTAATATCATAATTATCAAGAAAAGATTTTTCTTCATCAGCATTATACTGCCCAATTGTCTTGTTCATATTCCGTAACCTCTCTTTCAATATGATTTTCTTAATATTGTTTTGTTATTATCAATTTTATAATATCACTTTGCAAACGATTTGTCAATATCCTGATTAAAAAATTACCGTTTTTTTTGAGTGTTGACATCAGATCATAAATACACACAAAAAAACAAATAACGGTAATAAGCAGAACGATATTATCGAATACTATGATAAAAGCTATAATAAATTATATGGATAATTGTGCAAAACTCAGAAAATTATTATTTTTGTAGAATTATGTATACAAAAGACCCATTTTTAGTTTATAATTATAGTAACGCAGTTGATGCTGCGAATAAACGGTGAAAAGCCGGAAAGGAAGATTTATATGAATATGATGCAGGCAGCAATGTTGGCAGACGACGAAGGCTTGATCGGCGCGATCCTGGCGTTAGGCTTCGGTATTTTACTTTTTGCAGGAATTTTGTTGATCGTTATGGTCATCACATACTGGAAAATATTTGAAAAAGCCGGAAAACCTGGGTGGCACAGTATCATACCTTTTCTGAACACATACGATATGTATGATCTGTCATGGAACTCTACGATGGGCTGGGTAGCTATTGGTCTTTCGATAGCTTTTTCTATCGTCTCGGATGCCGCTGAGAACGGTGAAAGCGATGTTGCAGCGTTCTTAACCGGAGTAATAGGACTGGCTACCGTTGTCATTGCGGCAATTCAGCTTTACAAGCTTTCTTTGTCCTTCGGATACGGAGTAGGTTTTTTCCTGGGACTTCTGTTCCTCACGCCGATCTTTTTGATGATCCTGGCGTTTGGCAGCGCAAGATATATGGGACCCGGCGGAGTTATGAAGACAGCAGGGTTCGGCGCTCCCGGTATGCCCGGATACGGTGTTCCCAATGCACCCTACGGCGATCCGAATGTCGGTCAGATGCCTCCTTACGGTATGCAGAACGGTGATCCGAATGCTTACGGCGCACAGGGAGGATATTCGCAGCAGCCTCAGTCTAATCCATTTGAAAACGGTGGAAATAACTACAACAACTATAACTGATTATTTAAGGGAGGCTCAAAAGAGAGTTTCCCTTTTATTCATTATCAGTTTTTCGTGAGATGTATCAGAAATAAAAGCTCTGCCATTTGATACGATATCAAACAGCAGAGCTTTTATTTTACATATCCTGAAGATCAGCGGCAGTTATATCATTTTCCAGATTATCCCTTGCAAGATCATTATCAATTGCTTTATAAACAGAGGGAATTGGTTTTTCCTCCTCGAAGGGAACAGTGTGATAGACCTTCTGAGAAGGTGCGGCCGTTCCGGCAACTATGGGAGCCGCGTTTACTTTGCCGTGTTTCGCCTTCCCTTGGATCTCCGGAACAGGGCTTTGTTCATTTTTTCTGTGTTTTTCGTAAGGACGTTTCATTCCTTGCTTTGCCATAATACATCACCTCATGATTATTATCGGCAAAAAAAACGATAAAATGCAGTTCGCCCTAAAAAAACTGTGGATACATCTCGCCTATCATCATTGAACGATGTGTATATTTACAAATACCTTTTCGTGATTACCGCCGTTTATCTGTTGTTTATCCGCGTTGCTCCGCAAATTGGTTTAATGACTCCGCAAGCAATTTTTTCGCCGGAATTTCCCGAGGGCTGAGAACGAAAGTCGTCTGCGTCACTGTGAATTACGACTGTTTTCCCTATTATTTCATTAACGGTAAATCTGTTTGTCAAAAATTCCAGATAGGCTATGCCGGAGCTTGAAAGAAGCGGCGGAAGATCTCCGGCATGAAAAGGGTGCGGCTGATTCTCGGGATCAAAATGTCCTTTTGTATCGGAAAAATCTTTACCGCGGCAGCTGTCACCCTCGTGAATATGAAAACCGTGGAACGATGATTCGCTTTTTGGGAAACCGGATATTCTCGCTGAAACTATCACCATATTATTTTTCGTATAAAACAAGACTTCCCCTTTTATATCTTTGCAATCACCTTTTCCCATAATAACTGCTCTTGCACATGGCTGTCCGTTGATTTGCATTGTAATCATCTCCGATCAATTCTGTAATTCAGATCTGTATGGATCGCGCTTTTTTATTGTATGAATTTTCAGGTTATTTTGTGAATAGATCAGCGTAAATATGAGGTAATGACTTGCCTTATCTGCGATATTTCTGTTCACAGCTTCATCAGCCTTTTGTTTTATTCAGGTAATTTATAAGTATATTTTTTATTGCCGAGGATAATAATAACATCGGTGATATAATAATGAAATCGGAAATGAGATCTGTATGGGACGATACAGTAGAAATGCCGTCCTTCCCGAAACTATTTAATGATATTCACACAGACGTACTGATAATTGGCGGTGGTATTTCAGGTATACTTACCGCTTATCTTCTTACTCAGAACGGTATTAACTGCGTTATTGCAGAAAAAGACAGGATTTGCTCCGGAACTACACGGAATACTACAGCGAAGATAACGATTCAGCACGGTCTGATCTATCATAAAAATATCAAAAGCGCCGGAGTTGAAGCCGCACGTAAATATCTTGCTGCAAATGAAAATGCTTTTGCAAAATATGCAGAGCTTTGCAGTGGGATAAAGTGTGATTACGAGATCAAGGACAACTATGTTTATTCAACAAATGACAGAAAAGCGATTGAAGACGAATTGTCTGCTTTTTCCTCTATCGGTTATTACGCGGAGCTTTGCGAGTATCTGCCGATACCAGTGAAAAATGTCGGCGCAGTGAAGGTGAGAAATCAGGCGCAGTTCAATCCGCTGAAATTTATAGCCGGGATCTCCAAAGAGCTTAATATTTACGAGCATACATTTGTCAGGGAAATGGCAGGTAATACAGCAATTACAGATCACGGAAAAATCCACGCCGATAACGTTGTTGTCGCTACACATTTTCCGTTTATAAATAAACACGGCAGCTATTATCTAAAGCTGTATCAGCATCGTTCTTATATGCTTGCGCTTGAAAAGGCACAGGATGTTGACGGAATGTATGTCGATGAAAACAAAACCGGTATGTCTTTCAGAAATTACGGTGATCTTCTTTTGCTGGGAGGCGGAGGCAATAAAACCGGAAAGCAATGCGGAGGC
This sequence comes from uncultured Ruminococcus sp., assembly GCA_902773165.1. GTDB lineage: Bacteria > Bacillota > Clostridia > Oscillospirales > Acutalibacteraceae > RUG592. Next base: position 7,620 of record CACYDO010000157.1, read on the forward strand.
TGGACTGAACTGAGATCCTTTTCAAAAAATATATATCCGGCATCTACAGAAAAATATCACTGGGCGGCGCAGGACTGCATGAGCCTTGATACAATGCCGTATATCGGAGCATACTCAAAGAGTACTAATAATCTGTATGTTTCGACCGGATTTAACAAATGGGGAATAACGGGGTCTATGGTATCTGCAATGCTGCTTTGCGACATGATATCAGGCAGGCAAAACGATTATGCCAGCTTGTTCTCACCTTCAAGAAGCATGCTGAAACCTCAGCTTTTAGCAAATGGTTTTGAAGCGGCAAAAGGTTTGCTGTCTGTTTCAAAAAAACGCTGCCCACATCTTGGCTGTGCATTGCAGTGGAACGCTGCTGAAAGATCTTGGGATTGTCCTTGTCATGGCTCACGATTTACTGAAAACAGCGATGTTATTGATAATCCTGCAAACGGGAATCTGGGATAATTAGAACATTAGTTTAACTCAGATAATTCAAGTGTTAGCAGCTTTTTTACAAAAGCTGTTCAGTCTGTAGATAAACCCCGAAATCGTTAATAATACGGGATCATATTTATACTAATAATAAATAATCTTCAATGTCCAATTTTCGTTATAAAAGTGCAACCACTTTAAAACAAAAAAGCCTACCCCTTCGAGTAGACTTTTACGACAGACTGAGGGCTGCCAAATCGCAGCCTTTTTATGTAATGCTATATAATTATAAATGATGTATATTCAAATATCATCTTCACGTATGGTATTATTTCTTACAGTGCGACGCACACTGCGAATACGCTTTTTCGCTTCGGCTGACGGGTGTTTCGCTTTCCACGGTATTCCGAATAAGATTCCGCAAAGCGTTCCT
>CACYDO010000158.1 GCA_902773165.1 uncultured Ruminococcus sp.
CGGGAGATTTTATCGTGCTGATAAAAACGTCTCTGCATGAGGATACGATCGGCGATTGGTGCAGCTTTTTCAATGACGATTACGCCGTAATTTTCGATGACATAAGCTGTACAGTTGCGCAGGGCGACGCCGGCGGCTTGCAGCTTGCTCAGAGATATCAGGCTCAGCTGCCCGAAAATCAGATGACTATCCGTGAAGAAAACGCGGCGCTTCTTGTTTCAAAGGTAGAAGCAGGGTATATCGACGTTGCTGTATTTTCACGCGAAATGGCAGATACGCTGGGGCTTGCGCCAAAGGAAGATCTGGACGGCATAACAGTTCTGGAAATATCGGGAGGAAGCATGCAGTGAGAAAGCTGAATATATTTTTGGTCATCGGAATGCTTGTCACATTTTTTGCTCATGGAATTATGGGCGCGATCAAGCTTTTCGGCGCGGACGCAAATTCCTTAAAGCCTGCTGCGGCAGCGTGCCTTTGCTTTATGACGGCTCATGTTATAGTCACAACCGTGCTTACTGTTCAGACGCTGCATGCAAGAAGACTTTCGGGTGCAGGCTATTTTAAAGATAATCTGATGTTCTGGGCACGGCGTATCAGCGGATTTGCCATTCTGATACCGCTTGTTATGCACCTTCTGATCTTTCGTTCTCCCGACAGCGGCGCATTCAGATTACAGGCTTTTACTAACGGCAGAATGATCTCGCAGATCATTTTTGCGGCGGCGATAGCTTGTCACGTCCTGACTAATATCGAACCGGCGCTTATTTCGTTCGGAGTGAAGGATACTAAAGCCTTTTCGCACGACGTCATGTTTGTGGTTTCATCGGTCATTTTGTTTACCGGCGCGGCATTTGTTGTTTATTGGCTTCGCTGGGCGCGGATATGACGGGATAATCGGGAGGAGCGTATGTCGAATAAGCGTGATCGCAGAGTGAATATAATAGGCGCAGGACTTTCGGGCTTGTCTGCGGCTGTCACTCTTGCAAAAATGGGCGCAGCCTGCAATCTTATCTCTTCTCAGCCGTCTGAAAGAGCGCAGTCGGTGCTTGCCGAGGGCGGTATCAATGCTGCACTCGACACAATGGGAGAGCATGATACAACGGCGGAGCATTTTTCCGATACGATGAAAGGCGGCTGCTATCTTGAATCGGAAACGGCTGTCAGAAATCTTACGGAAAATGCGCCCGGGATAGTTTCGTGGCTTTTCAGACTCGGAACGCCGTTTCAGAGCGAAAACGGAAATCTTATTCTCAGAAATTTCGGCGGTCAGAAGAAAAAACGTACTGCCTACGCGAAAAGCAGCACAGGAAAAATGATAATGACCGCGCTGATAGACGAAACGCGCAAATACGAGGCGCAGGGTCTTATCACGCGTTATCCGCACCACGAAATGACTGATATGAAGGTCAGAAACGGTAAGCTGATCTCTGTTGCCGTGAGGGATAACTATACCGGAGAGTTTATTTCGTTTTCGGGCTGTACTATCCTGTGTACAGGAGGACTTAACGGCTTCTTTGAGGGTATGACTACGGGTACGTCGCAGAATACCGGAAATGCCGCCGCCATCGCGTTCAGCGCAGGAGCGGAGCTTGCAAATCTCGAGTTCATTCAGTATCACCCTACAACTGTGGGGATAAGCGGAAAGCGAATGCTTGTCAGCGAAGCGGCCCGCGGAGAAGGCAGTCGCTTATTTATAATGAAAGACGGTAAGCCTTATTATTTTATGGAGGAAAAATATCCCGAGCTTGGAAATCTCATGCCGCGAGACGTTGTTTCGAGAGAGATGTTTTTTGTAACGCATGACCCGTTCTTTTCGGGCAGCGTTATGCTCGATATGACTGCGCTGAGCGACGCTGTATGGAATAATAAGCTGTCCGATCTTCGTGCAGAGCTGATATCCTATCTTGACTGTGACCCGAAGAATGAGCCTGTTGCCGTAAGCCCCGGAATACATTTTTTTATGGGCGGTCTTCATGTTAATGATCGTCATGAAACGAATATTGAAGGGCTTTTCGCCGCAGGTGAAGCGGCGTGTATATACCACGGAGCTAACCGCTTGGGCGGCAACTCCATGCTTGGCGCGGTTTTCGGCGGAAAAACAGCAGCGGAAGCTGCGGCGCAGAGGGCTGCTTCTATGCATGAAACAGAAAATGCGCCCGAACCTGCTTCGGAGAAATACGAATACTTCCCGGCGGACAGCGGGCTTTCTGACCGCATAAAGCAGATCCTGTTTGACGGACTGGGCATTGTACGCGAAGGCAAAATTCTCAGCGAAACGGCGGATAAGCTCAGGGAGATCTATGAGGATACGGCTCTTAACGCTGCGGATAAAAAACGCGCCGCGCTTGCGCTTGCTATGGCTGAATCGGCGCTGGCCCGAAAAGAAAGCAGGGGCGCGCATTACCGCAGCGATTACCCCGAAACGAGCGAAAAATTTCACAGCAGAACAGTTGCGAAAATGGTATCGGGAAAGCCCGAAATCCGTTTTGAACCGCTTGAAAATAAGGAGGAGAACGAATGAAGTACACCTTGAATATTCTCCGCCGCGAACGCGGTTCAGATGAAAGCCGACGCGAAAGCTTTATTTTTGAAACCGAAAGCAAGGCCGAGACCGTAGCTTCGGCGCTGACATTTCTTAATCACAGGAATCCGCTGAAAAATTCCGATGGAGAAATATCTCGGAATATAGAATGGGAGTGCAGCTGTCTGCAAAAGAAGTGCGGCGCGTGCGCAATGGTCATAAACGGCAGACCGCAGCTTGCCTGTGCGGCGCTGCTTTGCGAGTGCGGAGAAAATATCTCTGTTGAACCTTTGCGGAAATTTCCCGTGGTGTGCGACCTGATCGTTGACAGGAGCATTCTTTTTGAGAATCTTAAAACAATGCGCCTGTGGCTCAGTGAAGACGCCGATATTTCTGAGGAATACGCCGCGCTTGCTTATGAATCCTCGGAATGTCTGCAATGCGGCTGCTGCCTGGAGATATGCCCGAATTTCTATGCAGGAGGGCGTTTCTTCGGAATGTCCGCCGTCCCGATAACAATGAGACTGCTCTGCGAGAGCGATAAAAAAGCTCACAAGGAGATCGCAAAGCAATATCTGAGCCACACATTTGCAGGCTGCGGAAAATCGCTTGCGTGCCGAGGCGTTTGCCCGAAGGGGATAGATACAGAAAAGCTTCTCGTCAA
>CACYDO010000159.1 GCA_902773165.1 uncultured Ruminococcus sp.
GTTTTTACAATTATTTAACTGCCAAAATAATAAAGAAATTGCTTTGCTCGTTCCGCGCAACCTATATCTTTATTTTTGCTGCTGAAATGTCTTTAAAATTGCTTATCTTACAGTATAGATGATAAAAAAGAGGGAGAAAAGAAAATGAAAAGAAATTACGACGTTTGCGTTTTCGATCTGGACGGAACGCTGATCGACAGCCTGGGCGATCTGGCTGAAAGCTGCAACAATGCGCTTTCGCTCTTTGATCTGCCAACCCATTCACCGGAAAAATACCGTTATTTTGTAGGAAACGGTATCAGAAATCTTATTGGCAACAGTATGGGAGAAAAAGCCGAGGACGAAAAGCTTTTCCGCTCGGTCTACGTGACCTTTAACATGATCTACGAGGAAAAATGCCTTGAAAAGACGCGCCCCTATAAGGGCATTACAAATATGCTCGAAGCACTGAAAAACAACGGCGTCAAGATCGGCATTCTTTCCAACAAAGCGGACGATTTTGCGAAAAGAATAGCCGGTGCTCTTTTTGACAGCAGCCTTATCGACATCGTTTACGGTCAGAAAAAGGAATACCCCACAAAACCCGCTCCCGATTCCCTTTTTGCTTTGCTTGAAGAGCTTGATACAAAGCGTGAAAAATGCCTGTATCTCGGCGACAGCGACGTTGATGTTATAACAGCGAAAAATGCAGATGTAGATTTTTGCGGCGCGCAGTGGGGCTTTCGCGGTTACGATGAATTAAAAAGCGCAGGCGCGCAAATAATTGCTGCTGCGCCGTCCGATATTACGAAGCTTGTACTTGAATGAATGAAAAATGAACAAAATAAACTATCAAAAAAAGCTTGACGAGATCGTTGAAAATCTCGGAGATAAAACGCCTACACTCCTGCTGCATTCATGCTGTGCGCCGTGCAGCAGCTACTGCATAGAATATTTATCTCAGTATTTCCGTATCACGGTATTCTATTATAACCCCAATCTCTACCCCGATGAGGAATACACGCGGCGCAGCAGCGAACAGAAGCGTCTTATCTTACAGATGAAGACAAAATATCCCGTCAGCTACATTGACGAGGATTTCAACAGCGCCGAGTTTTATTCCGCTGTAAAGGGACTTGAAAAAGAACCCGAAGGCGGCGAACGCTGCCGGAAGTGCTTTGAACTTCGTCTTGGCAGAACAGCGCAGAAAGCCGCCGAGCTGGGGTCTGACTATTTCACTACAACGCTGACCATCAGCCCTATGAAGAACGCTCAGCTGCTTAACGAAATAGGTATCTCATTATCTGAAAAATACAACACCGCATGGCTGCCGTCCGATTTTAAAAAGCGAGAAGGCTACAAGCGCTCTATCGTTTTGTCAAAGGAATACGGGCTGTACCGTCAGGATTACTGTGGGTGCGTATTTTCGAAACGAGATCTAAACAAATAACAATAAATCTTCCCCCATACCGTTATTGATCCGGTATGGGGGAATTTTGCGGTTATTTACATATATTTCAGTATCAGTAAATACTGTCAACAGACTGATTTGCAGCTATCTTCGGAACGTCCTCTATGATCTTTGATACATAGGAATCAAAGGCTTCGCTGCCTAATGTCCCGTTAATAAGAACAGGGCATTTTCTGTTTTCGCTTTCAAAATATTCGGCAGAACCGGTTTCGCCGTCACTGAATGTATACGTGACTTTAAGGACACTCTTTTTGCCTTCGGGAACATCTGCAATACCACCGGCACGCTCTGCGGAGATAAGATTCTGATAGAATGTATTGAACTTATCCTCGTCGATAGAAGTTCCGTTGCAGGTAACAGTTGTCGTTGTAGTCGTGCTGTCGCTGTCCTCTGACGTTTCTGTTGTCTTGACGTCGAATTTATATTCCTTGCCGTCTGCTTCAATCGCTATTCCGGTCACGCTGCCGTATTTCGGGCGCATTACGGTTTTTACAACGCAGGCGTTATAGTCGTTAAGAACCCACGGAACGGATTCTGTACTCATTTTGTAAACGATACCGTCACTGAGCAGATAGAATACGCCTTCGCCGTCGGGCTTTGTCGCCTTGTAGTTCACCTTAAGATCGGGATATTCAGCTTCAACCGTCACATAAGGCGCGTCAAGTCCGTACTCTTTGATCTTAGCGTCATCGGGATCGACAGCGGCAACCTCGGTTGCTTTAAGATTTCTGACGTTATTGATCATATAAGTGACTGTTTCTTCGTTTGCAAGCACTTTATCCGGTGAAGTTATCTTATACGTTTCGGAGAACGCCTCACTGTTTGCGTAATCAAAGGTAACTTCCCTATTGTCGAACAGACTTCCGCCGAACACCATTTTTGTAAAGACGTTTCCGCTTTCATCTGATGCCGCAGAACCGATCTCAGTTGAGATCATGCTCATTGCGCCCATGAGGAAGCCATCTACGGAATCGCTCGTTGCAAGATAGACATTAGGATCGTCGTTGACCATAATGTAAGTACCCTGGCTGTCGGGTGCGTCATCACCGACAACCACCTTAGCAGTATCGCCATTCGTATAGGTAACTGTAGCTTTTGCTCTCGGGTCATCGAATCCGAAATCAGATTTCTGCGAACCGTCGTTAACTATCTTTCCTGCCGTAATTGCAGCAGCGTCGTTCGCAAGAGTATCGGGCGAGCCGAGAAGCAATTCCTTGTCCTCATAGCCGACAAGAGTGTATACCGTGGACTCCGTTACGGTTGATTCGTTGCCGCTTTCGTCCGTTACCTGAGCTGTGGGGGTTTCGGCAAGAAGGGTGTACTTGCCTGTTTCGTTTTCTACCTCGATCTGCTTGATCTCGGCAGGAATATGAGCAACGAGAGAATACTCAGCAGGAGCGTCCTCCTCGGCAGAGTAGCCCGAAGAAGCTGACTCGGAAGAGGAATCTGCGTTTTCGATATCCTTTGGATCTTCCTGCTGAGGAAGCAGGAAATATACAAGCAGGAAAATACCTACCAGAAGAACGACCGTTACGATCGCTATTATCAAGGTTTTTGTAGTCTTTTTCATAATTGACATTACCTCACGTTTGTGTAAAAATTCGGTAAACAACAACCTACGCCGCGGTTATAAACTTTACGCCACTACCAAGCATTAGCGGAATAGCCTGCACGGGCTTCCGTGCCACCGGGTGCATACCCGGCAGCCAGTTTTCGGCGCGGCTGCAAACTGTTTTTCACAGTAAAGTCCGACGGAACTGCCCCCGGGTGCATACCCGGCGGTTACATGTTGCGGCGCTTAATAAATACAACGATACCTGCGATCAGAACCGCAAGCGGAAGAATGACTGCAAAAACAATTGTCAGAACCGCAAGCTGTGCCGTTGAGATCGTCAGAGTTTCGGCGTCAAGCGACTGCGTTTCGATCTCTATACCTACATTGTCGCGGCCTGCAAGCGTATTGAGGAGCGAGAGCATGTAGGAAGCGTTGCCGTACAAATTCGAGCCTAAGAACGACTCCGTTACAGCGTAGTTAGAACCGATAACGACGATATTCGAGGAATTTGTAACAGTGTCCTCCGTATCGCTGTCGCCGCTTTCTGTATCGGTCTTCGTTGAGCTTTTCGTTGCAAGAGCACCGACGCAAAGACCGGGCATATCCTCTGTAATAGGCTCGTCGCCTGTTTCGGGAGGATAGATGACCTGAGCGCTGTCGGAAAGCTTCAGCAGTGTTGAAGCCTTGTCTGCGTCAAGAATATTTACCGGGTGAGTATAAACTCCGTTGCCGTAGAATACGCAGAACGGCAGCGAGGAATTCTTCATTTTCTCTGTGTACGTAGTATCCTCATAATCAGAAGCAAACAGGAATACGTCATAAGTGATCTGAGAAACCTTAGACATATCGTTTTCGACTGCGTAGCCGTTGTCTACCGCTAAGCCCCATTCCTCAAGCAGAGAATCAATATTCGGCATAGATTTAAGCGATGAACCGGGCAGATAGAGCAGCTGTTTGCCGTACTCTCCGCCGTTGTTCAGGAATGCGGAGATCTTATCGACATAAGCGGCGTCAAGGTCTACATTAGGCGCATAAAGAACGAGGATTTCCGTATCATCGGAAATATTATCGATAGCAGGTGAAAGCTCCTCTGTTTCAAATCCGTTATTTTCGAGATACGTCTGGAATGCGGAATAATCCTCATCTGTAATTCCGGAAATAAACGATACCTTCGGCTTGTTTTCAAGCGTTACGTTAAGGATAGCGGAGGTAACAGCTTCCTCTACCTTACAGCCTGCGATATAATAGGAATAAGAGGTATAATCTACCTGCACGTCGAAGTAATCCATCGTAGAAAGATACTTATAATCATTTTCTCCCTCAACGATGATGCCGTACTGAGCAAGCTCCTCGTCGGGATATTTGCTCGTAAACGTCGGATTTGAAGCGAGATCCATAAATTCAAGCGAAACACGGCTCGAATTGTCATCATACTTATGGAGCAGAGAATCGGACTGGATATAATACTCTCCGCCCTCTCTGTACGTTTTCTCGTCAGCAAGAACAATGATCTTGATATCCTGCTGGAGCTTTTTCAGGTAGTCGAGAGTATCGTCTGTAAGGTCAAAGCTGCCTGAGCCTGTTGTATCGGCAACGAGTGCAGGCACTTTTTGTACAAGTGTTGAAGCGATAAGGTTGATAACGATAACGCCGGCGATAAACAGCGCAACAAGCGCGATCGAGAACCAGCCTCTTCTGAAAGCTCTCGCTTTAAGCGAGCGTCTGTCCTTGCGCTCGGCTTTTTTCTGAGCCTTTTCGGGAGAAAGCTCCTTCTCTTTTTTGTTTTTATCGCTCTTTTGCTCAGAATCTGCTTTTTCGTCTTCGTTTTCCTTCTCGTTCTCCTCAGCAGGAGCTTCCTCAGCTTCACCGCTCTCTTTGAATTCAGCGATTTCGGAGATCTCTTCGGCAGATTCCGCAGAATCGTCCTGTGCCGGTTCTTCTGTTTCAGTCGTTGCCGAAGCTTCGGCAGACTCATTTTCCGATACCGAGGTGTTTTCCTCTGCTTCGGTTAATGCAGCTTCTTTTTTCTCCTCTGTCTGCTCTGCTGCTTCGGCAGACTTTTTCACATCGCTCTCTGTCTTTTCGGGCGCTGTGCTTTTGCGCAAATTTTTCTTTTTACTCATTTTACCGTCCTCCTTAGCTCCAGCGTTTCTTTTCAATGACGCGCACCGTCAGGAAAATGAACAGAGCGATCAGCGAAAGGAAGAATACAACGTCGGCAAGGCTCAGCAGTCCGACGGTAAAATTCTGATAATGAGAAAGGAAAGAAACTGATGAAAGAGCCTTATTGATAATTGTAACGGAGATCGCATTTGCAACGTTGTCGAGAAGATAAACGAACAAGCCTGCTGCAAAACCGGAAATAGCTGCGATCATCTGACTTTCCGTCAGAGACGACAGGAAAATATCTATTGCGATAAGCGTAGCCGCAAGCAGGAAAAGTCCTAAGCTGTTGCAAAGAATGACCGACCACTTCGGCGTTACGAAGAAAGAAAGCGTAAAGCCGTAGATCAGGAAAATCGACATGCAAATCAGATAAAGAATGCACGCCGAGAAAAACTTTCCGAGAACGATCCCGAGAATGCTTACGGGAGAAGTAAGCAGCGCCTGGTCTGTTCTGAGGCGTTTTTCATCGCTCATCAATCTCATGCACATGATAGGCGTTGCGAATATCGTTACGAGGAACATATTTGAATAAACGTAGGATAACTCCGATGTACTGTTGCCCAGGCATATCAGCGAAAAGAACAGCCCGGAGAAGAATAAGTAGATCGCCATTACGACATAAGCCATCGGCGAGCAGAAATATGAATACAATTCTCTCTTTATGATCGCTGTCATTATTTGCCGCCTCCCTGTTTTCCGGAATAATTAGTATCATTCGTAAGCTTAAGGAATATCTCCTCCAAAGACGGGTCTGCGCTCTGCATAAGCAGCAGCGGCATTTTCTCCTCCGCAAGCTTATAGAAGATCGCCTCGCGGACATCGCATCCGCGGTTGACCTCAACAATATAATCGTAAGAACCGTCGGGGTGGTCGCGCTCTGTCTGTACCGTCTTTACATCTCTGACAGACGATACTACATCGATAACGTTTGACTTTGCGCCCTTGACCTGAATTCTCAGCTTGTCAGATTTGCCGAGGACTTTAGAAAGGTTCTCCGTTTCTGCGTCGGCAACGATCTTACCGTTGCTGATGATAACAACTCTGTCGCAGATAGCCTGAACCTCGGAAAGAATATGAGATGAAAGGATTACAGTGTGCTTTTTTCCGAGATTTTTTACAAGATTTCTGATCTCGATGATCTGCTTCGGGTCAAGACCTACCGTCGGCTCGTCAAGGATAAGCACAGGGGGATTTCCGAGAAGCGCCTGAGCAAGACCGACTCTCTGCTTATAGCCCTTGGAAAGATTTTTGATAACGCGGTCTTCGACCTGAGTAATTTTAACAAGGCGGCACACCTCGTCGATGTGTTCGTCGCGGTCTAGCTTCACGCGCTTTAGATTGAACATAAATTCAAGATATTTACGCACCGTCATTTCGGTATAAAGCGGCGGTATCTCCGGCAAATAACCGATCTTCGACTTCGCGCCCTTGGGGTCTTCAAGGATCTCGCAGCCGTCTATCGTAACGGTTCCGCTCGATGATGAAAGATAACCCGTGATGATATTCATGGTAGTGGATTTACCTGCGCCATTCGGGCCGAGGAATCCGAGAATTTCTCCGCTTTCGACGTTAAAGCTGATGTCATCAACGGCTTTTTTATCGCCGTAGCATTTGGTGACATTCTTCACTTCAACCATAAAGTTCACTCCTTACAATTATTATATTGGCAGAATCTACTATATTACAAATTTATTAACGCAGTGTGAACTTCAAGGGGATATATCATGAAAATAGAAATTTTTATTTGCAAATACCGTTGTACACGCCCACTCAGACTGTGCAAGTACTTCTTATTCTTGTAAATAACGACTCTTCACTTTCGCCA
>CACYDO010000160.1 GCA_902773165.1 uncultured Ruminococcus sp.
AATACTCAATACCACCTTAGGCAATTATCCTATCACTAACTGAATTATACCACACACATGTGGAGTATGCAGCGAAAATAGTAAATTTTACTAAAATTTAAAGTTTTACTATAAGTCTAATGTACTATAATAAAAATATATAAACGCCTGTGTATTATAGTTTTACACAGTCTCATAATATATCTCTGTTTTCAGATTAGTTTTACTAATGCTTTTTATAATACTTTCTTCTTATTATGTGTTAAATTATTTTACTTAAATAAAAAATCTACAGTTATCGGCAGCATAAATCAGAGATATTGATATAAACAGCAGCTTATCATACCGTTGTAAAGCTTTCTGCGCTTATCGGCACGGCGTTTAAAAAAACGTTCAAATTCATCATCGGGACATATAATGTGGTAGCTTGCGCAATCTGTTTTTACAAAACGCTCCCCCATTACGGTGTAAAGCTCCTCCGCTTCGGTAATGTCAAGCAATCTCTCTCCGTAGGGCGGATTGCACACAACAATCATCTTATTCTTTTGTTCAACGCTGTCCATATCTTTAGGTACGCTTAAATCAAATTCACGAAGGTCACGTTTTTCAAATGTCACATAGTCAGCGACGCCTGCTTTTTCAGCATTTTCACGAGCTATACAAAGAGCCTCCTCGTCAATATCGCTGCCAACCGCGATAAAATCGACCTTAGAACGAACGTCCTCACGGGCAAGCTGTCTTTCTTTCTCCCATATCTGCATAGGTAGAAGCTCCCAGCTCTCCGATACAAAGCTTCTGGCGATACCCGGAGCTATGTTGAGCGCTTTCTGTGCCGCTTCGATAACAAGAGTTCCCGAACCGCAGCATGGGTCAATTACTTTGACAGATATCTTTTTTCCTGCACTGCTGTCAGGATCTATATTCCGAAGCGGTCTTACTCCGGCAATATCCACTATAGCGGCGGCTAAGGTTTCTTTCATAGGTGCGTCATTGGCATTTGCTCGATATCCGCGTTTGTGAAGCGGATCGCCTGTTGTATCGAGCATAACGCATACATTATCCTTTAGAATGAGGAAACGGATCTTATAAACGCTGCCTGTTTCCGGAAGCATTCCTTTTGTGTGATACGATGAAGCAAGCGAATCGGCAACGGCTTTTTTGATAATGCTCTGACAGTCTGAAACGCTCCTAAGCTGTGATGACAAGCAGCTGCCCGATACGGGAAACTGAGCATTTTCGGGAAGATATTCGCTCCAGTTTACTTTGCGTACTCCGTCAAAAAGCTGCTCAAACGATCTTGCCTCAAATTGCGCACAGACAAGCAGTATTCTCTCGGCTATTCGGCTGCGGATATTTGCCCGGGCGATCATTTCTGCGCCGCCCTCAAAAAAAACGCGTCCGTTATCTGCATGTACGCCGCTTGCACCCATAAATTTCAGTTCATTTGACAAAATCCGCTCCACACCCATAAGACATGGCGCAGCAAATTGATAATTTTTCATTTCTAAAAACCTCGCTGAAATAATTATATTATAATGCCGCTGCAATGGTCGATCTCGTGCTGAATGATCTGAGCGATAAGTCCGCTGAACTTTCGGCGGCGCTTAACAAATTTTTCGTCTTCAAATGTAACTTCAATTTCCTGAAATCTCTTTACAGCGCGAACACCGTCAAGAGAGAGACAGCCCTCTTCCGTTTCATACGGCTTTGCTTTTTTTACGATAACCGGATTCACCATTATCATGTCCGATATTCCTATATGGACGATTATTATATTTTTATGTACGCCGATCATATTTGCCGCCATACCAACGCACCTGTCGGCATTAGCCGCAAGCGTATCCTTAAGATCGGCGATAACAGGCAGATCGTCCGGTGTCGCTTTATCAGATTTTATTCCAAGAGAAAGAATATCTCTATTTATGTTTCGTATCATAGTACACCCCTTATATAAATTTTTCTTATAACAAATTATTGTAAACTACATATTGACAATTTCCGGTTTACATTATATAATTATGTTGTTAACATACATTTTTGGAGGACGATCATAAATGCAAAAAGAAAAAATAAACCCAAACATTGTAACAATAACTGCCGTAGGTATATCTGCTGCGCTGCTTACAGTATGCTCATGGCTAAGCATTCCGGCTCTCGGTCCGTTCGTACCGTTTACACTGCAAACCTTTGCGATTTTCATGATAGGCGGATTATTCTCGCTGAAAGTAGGCGTACTGACGGTTGTCGTATACATCGCGCTTGGCGCAGTCGGGCTGCCCGTATTCTCGGGGTTCAAATCCGGAATTTCGGCAATAGCAGGTCCTACGGGAGGATATATAGTTGGATTTCTGTTTGCAGTCGTTGTTGTGTGGCTGATTAAGCGTATAAAGCCCGGTTCTGTTGTAATGCTCATAATCGGAATGGCAGCCGGACTTGCTGTCTGCTACGCTTTCGGAACAGTCTGGTTCTACTTTGTTTATGCACGCACGGGAGAAGCGATGGGCATTATGAAAATCTTGTCGCTCTGCGTATTCCCGTTCCTTATTCCCGACGCAGTAAAAATGGTTCTGGCAGCAATTCTTGTAAACAGGCTTTCTATTCCGCTTTCAAGGTTTGGACTTTCCGGGCAAGCGCCCGTAAGCAGTTCCGCTGAAATCAGCAGTAATCTATAATTGGTTTCCGCGCCGTCGGCTGCTTGATAGGCATAATTTGTATTGCCTTACCCTGATATCGTTTTACAGTATTCCTTTCCAATAATCCCTCGGTCATTTCAATGTTTTATGACCGGGGGATTTTGTATTATTTATAATGAATACTTTGGCATAGAGTGTGCCGTGTAGAATTCGGAGCTTATAGCTTTGAGCAATAAACTCCAAAACGCGGTGACCAACTTACCTTTACTATCAAGTAAAATCGGAACTGCCCCGGGCGGTGGCCAAGCGGCCACGGGCTGTTCCGATACAGGTTTTGATCAACAACAGTTTGTTGCCGCGATTGCTACTTTTGCAGTACGTATGTTCTCAGGG
>CACYDO010000161.1 GCA_902773165.1 uncultured Ruminococcus sp.
CAGTAATTTGTGCCATACAATGATAGCAGTAAACCATTTGTGTCATCGTCCTTTAATACATAGTTTTGTACATTGATGATAAATGTCAAATTTCAAAATATAAATTCCCTAAAAAATATATAATTCCCTTGTTTGTATATATCAATACGGCATACTTAACGGATTTACCGCGCCGTTTTCGTCTATTTCAGCCTGACCAATGTATTTCAGCGCCGAGCCGCAGCCGTTTATTACGCAGTCTGACGGATTTTCGGCGATATGAGCGTCAAGCTTTACCTGCTGCTCTATCAGCTTGTCAAAGCCCCTGAGCAGCACTCCGCCGCCGGTCAGCATAATACCGTCCTTATAAATATCTCCGACAAGCTCCGGCGGTGCTTCTTCAAGCACGTTCTGCACCTGCTGAGTGATAAGCGACGCTGTTTCTGCAAGAGTTTCCCAAAGCTCAGAGCTTCTCAGCTCAACTGCCTGCGGAAGCCCCGTTACGGTGTTTCTGCCCTTTACTGTGCAAACGCGGTCTTCCTCGGGCTTTATAACCGAGCCGATCTCTATTTTTGCACGCTGAGCCGTAACTCTTCCTATGATCAGATTATATTTGCGGCGGACATATTTCATAATCTCTTCATCAAAGCTGCCGCCGCCTATTTTCATTGATTGGGATACAGATATATCTCCCAGAGATATTACCGCGATATCTGTGGTTCCGCCGCCCATATCGAGTATCAGTCTGCCGTGAGGACTTCGTATATCAAGTCCTGCACCGATTGCGGCGGCCTTAGAAGCTTCGATCAGACTGACGCTGCGAACGCCGATAGAGAGAATAGAATTAACTACGGCACGTTTTTCAACATCGGTGATCTCGCCCGGAATGCAGGCAACTACCCGGGGCTTCATGATACGGCTGATATTAGCTTTTCCCAACTGGAGCTTTATCATATTCTCCACTAAGTAAAAATCGGAAATAACCCCTCCTACTATCGGCTCGATAGAGTTAAGCCGCTGAGATGTTCTTCCCATCATCGCGTAAGCCTCTGTGCCGACAGCAACAATATCATCGTTATCTAAATTAATTGTTACGACAGAAGGTTCGTCAAGGAACTTACCTTTGCCTGCAATATATATTCTGGTGTTTGATGTTCCCAGATCTATGGCAATATCAATACTCACACTGATGCTTCCCTTCTGAACATACAAGTTTTCCCATATTTAATTATAGTATAGCAAGACCCTTTTTGTCAATATGCAATAAAATGTTTGTTACCCAAATATCAAAATTTTATTTTTATTTTATCAATTTACGTGTGTTTTTTTAGTCAAAAACTCAGATTAAAATACGCAAATGTGTATATAATACGAATTGCAAAGTGATATGATTTTTATATACCGATATAAACAATGAAATTAATTGTTTATAACAAAAAATAACAAATAGTATGCATTACCATATTAATAATAGACTAATAAAGCAACGTAATAGAGCAAACCGATTTTGCTCCGCTTGAAAGGAGCGCGTCCGAACAGGCGCTGAGAGTAGAGCCCGTTGTAACGACGTCATCGAAAATAAGAATACTTCTGCCTTCTATATTTGCTCCGTCACGGGATCTATACAGCCCGACGACGTTTTCAGCTCTTTCCTTTGCAGAAAGATCGTGCTGAAAGCCGGTGAACTTCGTTTTTAAGAGAAGAGATTCATAAACCGAGCCGCTGCGTTTTGCGGTGCTTTGAGCAAGAAGCTTAGCCTGATCGAAACGATTTCCCGGAAGAGCATGTTTTACGGGGACAGACGTATAAACGTCAAAGGGCGTATCAACAGGCGCATAGCTTACCAGCTTTGACAAAGTAATTGCGAAAGCCTTGTAATACTGCCGGCAGTTTCCGTACTTATACCTTAACATTGATTCTTTGAAAAAGTCTAAGTACGGAAAAGCGGAGATACACGGAGTTCCGTTCGGCAGCAGCTGGATATGATGTGCATCGTTTATCATCTTCATGCAGCTGCTGCATGCTTCGCAGACGCAGCCTGTAAGCGTATCGCAGTACGGACAGCGCGGAGGAAAAAAGAGATCGTAGAGCGTCATAATGATAATTGTTCGTTTTCCATGCCGCGGATAAGGAACTCTTTGAGCATAGTGTAGCGCAGAGTCCTCTTGTTATTTCGTATCATTTCAGTCATTTCCTCGGGTCGTCCGACGAGTATCAGCAGTTTTTTTGCGCGCGTTACCGCGGTGTAAAGAAGATTTCTGTACAGCAGCGGACGCGGACTTTTCCACATGGGGATAATAACCGCTTCAAATTCGTTGCCCTGACTTTTATGCACCGTAGTGCAGTAAGCAAGATCAAGCTCCGCAACATCGTCGTAGGTATATTTTGCAGTTTTGTCGTCAAATTTTATAATGACTTCTCTGCGGTTCCGGTCGATAGAATCAAGAATACCTATATCGCCGTTAAAAACGCCTTCACCCATAGTTCCGTCGCTTTTCTCCCATTGAATATTATAGTTGTTTTTTATCTGCATGACCTTATCGCCTGAACGGAGTGTTCTTCCGTTGACGATAAGCTCGGTTTTTAGCTTGTCTTCAGGATTTATCGCTTCCTGAAGAGCGCGGTTAAGCTCGTTTGTACCCATTGCCCCGATACGCGAAGGGGAGAGGACCTGAATATCCGACATGACCGAGAAACCGTATGCCTTTGGCAGACGTGAACGGCAAAGCTCTATTACCGTGTTCATTGTTTCTGCCTCGGAGGCGCAGCGCAGGAAGAAAAAGTCGTTATCCTTGCGGTCGGTCACGGGGATCTCCCCTCTGTTTATCAGATGTGCGTTGGTAATTATCAGGCTTTTCATCGACTGACGAAAAACCTCGTTAAGTGCGACTGTCGGCAAAATTCCCGAGGAGATCAGATCTCCGAGAACGTTTCCCGCGCCCACGCTTGGCAGCTGGTCGCTGTCTCCGACGAGAATAAGCCTGCACCCGAGAGGAAACGCCCTCATAACGCTGTCAAGCAGCAGAGAATCTATCATAGAAACCTCGTCAAGCACAAGCGCGTTGCACGACAGCAGGTTTTGTTCATTCTTTCGGAAAACGGGTTTCTCATCGTCAGACCACTCAACCTCAAGAAGCCTGTGTATAGTTTTTGCTTCGCAGCCTGTGACCTCGCTCATGCGCTGAGCGGCTCGTCCTGTGGGAGCTGCAAGGAAGACCTTCTCGCCGTTTTCCTTTAATATTCTTATTATCGCATTCAGCGTTGTTGTTTTGCCTGTGCCGGGGCCGCCTGTAAGAATAAGCGTTCCGCGTGACAGCGCCATAGATATTGCTTTTTTTTGCAGAGCTGCGTATTTTATATTTTCATCGCGCTCGACTGCGCTGATCTGCTCGTCAATGTGTTCTATGATCTTAGGAGGGAAACGCAGCAGCATTTGCAGACGTGCCGCAGCATACGTTTCTGCGCGGTGATAGATCGGAAGAAATATAAACTCCATTCCGTCAGATGTGCGGACATCGCTGTAAAGCGACGCGTCTGTAACCATTTCCGAGATAACGTCGTCAACGAGCGCTTCTTCGTTTTTTGTAAAGCCTGCACATGTAGAAACAAGCTTATTTCTTGGCGCACACGTAAAACCGTTTGTTGTATTGTGATTGAGAATATGTACGAGAGCTGCGCGAATTCTCAGAGTGCTGTCAATTTCATTTTCCTGTGATCCGGCAATTTCGTCGGCGCGTTCAAAGCTGAGGTTTATACCTTCCTCGCAAAGCACATAGGGATTAGTTTCAATAAGCTTGCGAGCGCCTGTTCCTAATTTTTTCCATATTCTTACAGCTTCCTCGGGACGGATCTCATATTTTGAAAGATAGATCAGCAGCTCACGGAAACCAAACGTCTTTTTGAGCTGTTCGCTTATGTCGAGAGCTTTTTCTTTTGAAATTCCCTTTATGGAAGTAAGCTCTTCGGGAGAGTTTTCCATTATTTCAAGCGATTCATCGCCGAATTTTTCAACGATCCTTCGCGCCATCGCAGGGCCGACGCCCTTGATAGCCTTGCTTGAAAGATATTTAAGTATCGCCACGCTTGTAGATGGTGCAAAGCGCTCGAACATTACTACAGCGATCTGTTCACCGTAGGCAGGGTGATTTTTCAGCTTTCCCGTCACCTTGATCTCGTCGCCTACATCAACTCCCGGCATTATACCGACGGCGCAGATAAGCTCGTCTCCATCGTCTATATTCATGACGGTATAGCCGTTATCCTCATTCCGGTAAACTATACCGTCAACGACTCCCCGAACCTCATAGCTCTGATTATCCATTACTATTCCTCTGATTAAACTATAATTGAGATTATTATACCATAATTCGAATGATAAATCATTAATTTTTAGAAAATTTTAAGAAAATTTAAAAAACAATAACTGCAAATTGAAGCCTACAAGCAAATCAACATGCCTATTGAAATATAGTTTTATAAAAAAAGCTTAAAGCCCTCCCGTAAAAATGCAGGAAGGCTTTAAGGGGACACCGCACAAAGACCGCCTGACGGCTTTCTACCGAATCTGCTTGATCTTTTTCCGTCATAGTACACAAAGTAACCTTGAAATACGTCAGTATAGTCTCGCCTGCCGGCTCGGTCGGTGCTTCTGCTGCGCAGAGGTCTCCACCGGAGAAATGTCATTAACTTAAGAATTTCTCATTTGTTTTAACCCCTCTGTCACTTTGTGACATCTCCTCTTTCAGGGGAGACTCTCGAAGTTTTTGTGAACCCAAGCCTCTCCTGAAAGGGGAGGTGTCAGCCGTTAGGCTGACGGAGGGGCTTGGAAAACTGCTTAAGTTAATGACATTGCCACCGGAGACCCGCACCCAGCGGTTCCTTTATGCACTCTGACGAAAAAATCTACTGCGCATCTTCGGCACAATCACTGTGCGGTATTGCCTTAGCATAGTACAGTATTATTGTTTCTTACTGCTGCCAGCCGATAAAACGGGCTGAAGCTGTTTTCCTTTAAGGGCAAATTCAAGCGTTTGCGGAATAAGCGAGAAATCCGCAACGAGCGAATTAGGCTTTTTAACATGATCGTCCTGCCCCAGCGGCACGAAGTAGATATTCTTTCTGTTGAGCATATTTCCTATATTTTTTGCACCTGCGCCGAGAGCGTCGTTTGAAGCAAGCGCAATTACGACAGGACGCAGGATCCTCAGATGTGATTTTGCAGCCATAGTCACGCTTGTATCGGTGATACCGGCTGCAAGCTTAGCCAGCGTATTGCCTGTGCAAGGTGCAATAAGAATAATGTCGCAAAGCTCCTTAGGGCCTATCGGTTCAGCGTCCTTGATCGTACAGATAACTTTATTTCCTGTTATTTCCTCAACCTGTTTTACAAAATCTGCTGCTTTGCCGAAGCGGGTGTCTACGGAAACAGCGTTTTCCGACATGATCGGAAGTATATCATAGTCAAGCTCCTTTAGCTGCCTGAGCGAATCAAGCGCTTTTGAAAATGTGCAGTAAGAGCCGCACATTGCGAAGCCTACCGTTATTTTTTTCACGGGTGTACCTCCCTTACGATGTTGTATATGGTGTCTTTTATGATCCTTGCAGCCGTTCTTGGCGCAGTTTTTCCGGGAAGAGAAAGCGCGGCGAAGGCTTTTATGCCCAGATCTTTGCATGCTTCGAGGTCTATTCCGCCGGGCTTTGAAGCCAGGTCGATAACGACGGCATTAGCTGCGGTTCTGCTAAGGACATCGCGGTCAAAGATCATGGAGGGGATTGTGTTGAATATTATATCGTAGCTGCCGCTTTCGGATATTTCGTTTGTTTTGACCGCGGTGTATCCGCATGATGATATCCAAGCAAGATCATGGGGCTTTCTTGCGCTTACTGTAACGTCCGCGCCGAGTGCGTTCAGCTCTCGTGCAAGGAGCTTTCCTATTCTGCCGAAGCCTGCAACAAGGCAGCGGCTAGAGTGCAGAGTGATATCTGTGTTATCTATCGCTGCGGCAATTGCGCCCTCTGCTGTTGGTACGGCGTTTTCAACGGCAAGCTCCTCGCGCGCAAGGTAATCGTAAACGAATACGTCGGAGTAATCTCCTGTTTTTTTCAGCTGTGCGGAATTTGCGCAGAAAACGCGTTTGCCGCGGAGCATTTCCGCAAATTCTTCGTTCAGTGTTATTTCGGTATCCGAAAGGGGAGTGTTGAGCGTGATCCCGTCTTTGGAGAGCGGCATAGGCAGGATCACAGAATCGCATTTTGAGATTGCAATACGCATTGACGAATAATCCGGAGCGGCTTCCGCGCATTTTTCCAAAGCGCAGAATGTGACAAATTTTCCATCGGCAGAAAGAAGCTCTCCGAGATATACCTGACGGCGGTCACCGCCGATTACGCATATTTTTTCTATATTAAACACTTTGTGCTGCCTCCTGTTGTAGCGGATATAGTATGATCTGATATATATGTCGAATATGTTTGCGAAATAATTCGCTTTGTGAACGGCGTTTCGGAGATCGACTACGCCGTTCTGCTATCATATTATGAAACATTTTCGGAAATGTTCTGAACAGATTGAAGATTGGTGTTATGTTATTGTTTTTAGGAGCTTTATTTTTGCCGCTGATTTATCCCTCGCCGCACCTTTGCTTTATCGTAACGGTAAATTGGTTTCCGCGTTTTATGTCAAGAATAAAAACATCAAAACCAAAGCTAACAAACATATATAG
>CACYDO010000162.1 GCA_902773165.1 uncultured Ruminococcus sp.
GAAAGAGCGTTCGGGTCAATCAGCGCATTTTTCTGCGCAAGCTCCGAAATGCTGAACGATAATCCGTATTGCATCGCAGCCTCTAAACTCTTTCCGCTCAGCGCTCTCATTTCCTCTACGCCGTTGTAATTGCGCTCCGCGCTTGTAAAATCGGCAATGAAAATGCATTTCTCCAGAACACTCATACCTGCTCTGCCCGAGGTGTGGTAGCGTATGGAATTGCAGATATCCTCGTCGTCAATACCGATCACATTTTTAACGAACGCCGCGCCCGACATCGCGTGCCACAGCTTCGGGCTGGAACGGATAAGATCGTCCATAGGAACATCGTATTTCTCCATCATCGCAAACTGCACATCGTGCGGCGTTTCCTTCGTTATATCGTGCAGAAGTCCCGCAAGCTTTGCCTTCTCCTCGTCTGCACCGTATTTTTTCGCAAGGCGGACAGCTTCCTCCGATACACCGCAGGAATGAATATAGCGCTTCTCGCCCATTCGCGCCTTTAAAACCTTATGAAGACGAGGGTAATTTATCTGCGTTTTATTCATGTAGAGATAATTTGCGTAAATATATTTTTCAACGTCCTCACAAACGAGCTTAGAAATACTCTTGTCATCGTAAACAGCGCGTCTGACCTGCGTAGATGAAGTGTCGCTCTTTTTCATATCCAGAACGACCGTTTTCGCGCCCATCGCCTTGTACTTCTCTTCCATCTCGCACAGAACGGTGACGTCGTCGTCATTTCGCGGCACGGTGCAGATAACGGCGCGATCGAATATCTCCTGCGGTTCGCGCCAATTGAGCAGGGTCATGAACATATCCGCGCCCATAATGAGATAAATTTCACTGTCGGGGTACAATTCTTCAAGCTCTCGCAGTGTGTCAGCCGTATAAGATTTCCCCTGCCTTTTTATCTCAATGTCGGACACCTCGGCTTTTTTCAGCCCCTTTGCCGCCAGACGGCACATTTCAAGCCTGTGCTCCGCTTCAATTATCTCGCTGCTGCTTTTGTGCGGCGGTGTTGCCGTAGGAATAAACAGAAGCTTGTCAAGCTTGAGCTTCTTTATAAACAGCGAAGCTATATTGATATGGGTATTGTGTATGGGGTTAAAGCTGCCGCCATACATAGCGATTTTTCGTTGTTTTTTCATTCTACCAGCCCCTTGCGATGATTTTTGGAGATTATTATTTCTTCTTGTTCTTAGGCAGCTCGATCTTCGGCTCCTTTTCGTTCCTCTTGTACAGCACAAATTTAGACCCGATCACCTGTACGACATCGGCTTTTACCGCTCCGGCGATCATATCGGCAGCTTCTCTCGGCGAAAGCTCGCACGATTCAAGAACTCTGCCCTTGATAAGCTCGCGCGCTTTAAGCGCGTCTGCCGCCTGTTTTTCGATTTGTTCACTCATGCCGCCCTTGCCGACCATGAGTATTGTGTCTATACCGTTTGCAAGTGAGCGCAGATACGCTCTTTGTTTACTTGTAAGCATATTTTTCTCCTATATAATTCAAATATCTTAAAGAATATCTCTCAAAGCAGCGTATAAGCTGCGCAGCGCTTTGCCGCGGTGACTTACAGCGTCCTTTTCGTCGGCTGAAAGCTCGCCGAAGCTGCGGCCGTCCTCTGCGAGAAAAACAGGGTCATAGCCAAAGCCTGCGTTGCCTTTAGGTTCATTTGCAATAATTCCGCTGCACGTTTCCTCGACCTCTACAATCGTCTTTTCGTCTATAATGCAGCAAATTGCGCAGTGGAATTGTGCTGTTCTGTCCTTTTCGGGAACGTTATCCATATTTTTAAGAAGCTTTGCGATTTTTTCTGCGTCTGTAGCATTTTCTCCTGCATATCTTGCGGAATAAACGCCCGGTTCTCCTCCGAGTGCGTCAACAGACAATCCCGAATCGTCTGCGATCGAGGGCATACCTGTTTTTTCAAACGCAGCCTTCGCCTTGATTTTTGCATTTTCGGCGAAGGTCGTTCCCGTTTCCTCAACATCTCCAAGATCTGCGCCCTTGCTTTTAGCCGTTACAGCCGCAATGCCCAAAGGCGTTAATATACGTTCAAATTCCTTAACCTTGCCGGCGTTATTTGTAGCTATCAAAAACTCAGTCATTTTTATCCACCTCAAAGAGAGCCTTCGCAAAATCCTCCGGAACGAACGGCTGGAGATCGTCGATCTGCTCGCCTACCCCGATGAATTTCACGGGAACGTCAAGCTCCTCTTTTATTGAGAGAACAATACCGCCCTTGGCAGTTCCGTCAAGCTTAGTGAGAACGATACCTGTGATCTCGGCAGCTTTTTTGAATTCGCGCGCCTGATTTACAGCGTTCTGACCTGTCGTTGCGTCGAGAACGAGAAGTACCTCTTTTGCAGCGTCGGGCAGCTCCCTGTCGATAATTCTGTTGATCTTAGCAAGCTCGTCCATAAGGTGCTTTTTGTTGTGCAGTCTTCCTGCGGTATCAACAAGAATAACGTCCGCCCTGCGAGCCTTGCCTGCCTGAATGGAATCAAAAACGACTGCCGCCGGGTCAGCGCCTTCCTTCTGCTTTACGATATCGCACTTGCTGCGCTGCGCCCAGATATCGAGCTGCTCAACAGCAGCTGCACGGAATGTATCTGCCGCGGAGAGAAGAACCTTTTTACCGTCTCTGCGCAGAGAATCGGCAAGCTTACCGATAGTTGTCGTTTTTCCGACGCCGTTTACGCCGATAACAAGAACTATCGACGGCTGCGTTGAGATATTAAGCTCCTGTCCGCCTTCAAGCATTTCGGCAACAGTCTGCTCCAAAAGGCGGTGAACCTCCTTCGGATCGGTAACGCCCTCTTTTTTCACACGCTTTCTAAGCTCCTCGCAGATCTTCTCCGACGTAACAACGCCTACATCGCCCATAATAAGAAGCTCTTCAAGCTCTTCAAAAAGCTCCTCGTCGATCTTCGTAAACGATTTCAGCATAGAATCTATCTGTCCGACTACGCTGTCACGAGTTTTTTTAAGACCCTCTTTGATTTTTGCAAATAAGCCCATTTTGTTTCCCCCTTTTGGTTTATTATTTTTATCGTGATTGAATTTTATGGTAGTTTTTGAAGATAACAGTCACCAACTAAAATACCTAAACAGAACACATCATAAAGTTTTTTGTCAAACTTTTTTTCAAAAAAGTTTGCCGCCGGAGGCATATTTGGGGCGCCTGCCCGGCCGACTACTTTAATCGCGTAAATCCCTGTGCAACTTCGCTCGAATGAAGCTCCAGAAGCTTTGACACACCCTCGTCCTGCATGGTAACGCCGTAAAGAACGTCTGCTTCTTCCATCGTTCCTCTTCGGTGTGTGATAAGAATAAACTGGGTGCGGTCATTGATAGTTCTCATATACTGCGCAAATCGGTCAACATTCACTTCATCAAGCGCCGCTTCTATCTCGTCCATCACGCAGAACGGCGCAGGACTTACCTTCATTATCGCAAAATACAGCGCTATCGCTACCAATGCACGTTCGCCGCCGGAGAGCGATTCGAGATGTGCTACGATCTTTCCCGGCGGATGACAGTTAATGTCAATGCCGCTGCCGAGAATATCCTCCTCGTTCGTAAGAGCAAGTGAAGCGCTGCCGCCGCCGAAAAGCTGCTTGAACGTCTCGCCGAAATTCTTGTTTATCTGAGCGAAGCGCTCTACAAATATCTCCTTCATCTGTTTTGTCAGATCGGTGATAAGCGAGGTTATCTCCTTTTTAGAGCGTTCAACATCTCCTACCTGTGCTTTTAAAAACTCGTATCTTTCCGATACCTCTTTGTATTCGTCTATCGCGGCAACGTTAACGCTGCCGAGCGCCTTTATCTTCGATTTAAGAACGGAAAGCCTCTTTTGCGCAGCGGTCATGCTCTCGATCACCGCTGCCGCCTGACGCGCTGTTTTCGGAGTAAGCTCGTACTCGTCCCAAAGCTTTCTGATTATATCGTCATACTGCTTTTTGAGATTTTCTCTGCGTTCCTCCAGTCGTGAAAGCTCTCTGCCGATAGTTTCCTTCTCATCGGATTTCTCGCGTTCCAAACGTCTAAGCTCCGAGCTGCGCTTTTCAAGCTTGGCGCGTTTTGCGCTGAGGGCGGTTATTTTCTCATTATTTTCAGCTGTAAGTCTGCGCTTTGCGGATTCCTCCGAATTAAGTCTGATTATTAATTTTTCAAGCTCTGCCTTTTTTCTTTTTTCCTCTGCCGCAGCTTCTGATATAGCGGCACGCTTGCGCTCGTGGCTGCTGCCCGTTTTAAGAGCCGCTTCTATCTCGGCTTCAAGCGCTTCGATATCCTTCGTAAGAGAAAGGGCGTTGAGCTTTATCTCCTGGAGCTGCCTTGTAAGAGCTTCGCGCTTTTCGGTCTGACGGGCTATTTCATCTGAAACACCGTCCGCGTCCGTCTGCGCACGGGCAATATCGCTTTCAAGCTGCCACACACGCTTTTCAGCTTCACGGCTGCTTTTTTCTATTTCCTCTTTACGATTTGCAAGCTCCGTTTTTATCTGAGTTTGTTCTCTGAGTGATTCGCTCAGAAATCTTATCTGATCCTCGCATAAACGGCAGGCTGATCCTGCACGAAGCTTATCATCGTTATAACGTGCAAGCTCGGCTTGCATTTGCGCGAGATCGGCTTCTGATTTTCCACATTCAGCCTGCGCAGATGTGAATAACTTTTTATTTTCCTCCAGCCGCTGCTGGATATCAGCTATTTTTTTATTATATTTTTCAAGCTCGCTGACGCGGCTGAGAAGACCTGTTTTTCTTCCCAAAGAACCGCCCGTCAAAGAACCTCCTGCGTTTACGACCTGACCGTCCAATGTAACTATTCTGAAACGATAGCTGTACCGTCTTGCTATCTTAACAGCACAGTCCAGATCTTCGGCAACGCAAATTCTGCCTAAGAGCGAACGGAGAATTCCCGAATACTGCTCCTCGCATTCGCAAAGCCTGCTTGCAATGCCGATAAAGCCGTCGTTCGTTTCCAGACCGCTCTCATCAAGCTCTCTTCCGCGTATCGTAGACATCGGCAGAAATGTTGCGCGTCCTGCGTCGGTTCTTTTAAGAAACGCGATCGCTCTTTTCGCGTCCTCCTCGGTAGAAGTGACGATATTCTGCATTGCAGCGCCGAGCGCCGTTTCAATTGCAACGGCATATTCCGAGGGAACACGGATAACACGGGAAACAGGCCCATGAATTCCCTTTAACGCGCCGCTCCTCGACTCCTTTACAACGAGCTTTACGCTCTGATTGAAGCCCTCGAGATTTCGCTCCATATTTTCCAGGAACTTCTTGTGGCGCATAGCCTCGTTGATATCAAGAGTAAGCTTATCGCCGTCCGCTTTTATTCTATCTAGCTTTTGGCGGCTGTTTTTAAGAATAAGCTCACAGCCGCTTACGGCGTTGGCAGTCTGCTCTGTATTTTTTTCGGACTCCGATAGCTCGGCCGAAAATTCTTTGAGATCGGATTTTTGTTTCTCAAGCTGTGCCGTTTTAGTGCTTATTGCTTCTAACGCTGCACTGATCCTGATATCAAGATCATCGATTGCCGCTTTCCCCGAAGTAATGGCGGCGCGCTCATTTGCAAGCCTGACGTTAAGTGCGGCAAGACCGGAGTGATACTTGCTCAGAAGCTCACTGCTCTTGTCATCGTCCTTCATCAAGGCAGACAGCTCCAGAGTTTTTTCGTTAAACGCCGCATTTTCTGCTTCGCGCTTTTTCTTTAGCTCTTCGAGCTTTCTGCTCTTTTCCTCAGCCTCTTTTTTTATACTGTCGCTTTCATTATCGAGATCTTTAAGCTCGTTCTCCAAACGCTGTGCAGCTTCGAGAGAATGCTTGATATTGTTCTCCTCGACCGATATTTTTGCGCGGATATCGGATATCTCTTTTTCGATATCGCTGTTTATCCTGCGTATCTCGTCCATTTTTGCGGAGAATTCGCCCGTACCGGCGTAAATACTCTCCGTTTCCTTTTCGATATCGGCAAGAGCCTTTACGGCGGCTTCGTGCTGCGAACGAGCAACGGTGATCTTATCCTCCTGTTCGCGCAGAAGAGTGCCGGAACGGTCTATCGTTTCAAGCCAGAGGGCGATCTCCAGACCTTCCTTTTCCTTAGCAAATTCCAGATAAGCCTTTGCTTTTTCCGCCTGCTTGCCCAGGGGGCCTACGCGTTCCTCCAATTCGGAAAGAATATCGCGCAGACGAAGAAGATTTTCCTCTGTCTGAGCAAGCTTGCGTTCGGCCTCCGTTTTTCGGTAGCGATAGCGCGATATACCGGAAGCCTCCTCGAAGATCTCGCGTCTGTCCTCGCTTTTTGAAGCAACGATACTGTCTATCTTACCCTGACTTATCATGGAATAACCATCTCTTCCAAGACCGGTATCCATAAATAATTCATGTATATCTTTAAGTCTTACGCTTGCCTTGTTTATTAAGTAATCGCTGTCACCGGAGCGATAATAGCGGCGCGTAACAGCCACGCTGTCACCGTCAAACGCAAGAGTTCTGTCCTTGTTGTCTATGGTGAGCGTCACCTCGGCGTAACCGACCTTTTTTCGCTGATCGGTGCCGTTAAAAACGACGTCCTCCATTTTTGAGCAGCGAAGCGCCTTTGCAGACTGTTCGCCCAATACCCAGCGAATTGCGTCGCTGATATTGCTTTTCCCCGAACCGTTTGGTCCTACGACCGCAGTGATACCTTTGTCAAAGGTCAGCTTAGTTTTATCGGGGAAGGTTTTGAAGCCCTGTATTTCAAGTGATCTCAGCAGCATTCTTACTTTTCTTCCTTACTTCATTGTTGTTTCATTATATAACGCCTGCGATCTCAACTCGCATATCAAGCGGCTTTACATCAGAGTCGGCAAATACTTTTACACTAATGCCGCGCTCACTTATCTTCTCAATATTCGATCTGCGCTGACCTACAAATTTCGAAACACACGACGGTGAAACGTACACATTCACGCGATCTCCGTTATTTATCGGAATTTCGCCGCATATTTCGAAAAATCTCTCCAGCATAAGCTTGCTTTCGCACAGCTCGCGAAATGCCGGGTGATAATTGTCAAATACCATTTCACGCACAAGATCATCGCTGTAATGAAGTCCCAATCGGATAACCTCTATGTTATTCTCCGAAAACATTTTCAGAAGCAGAGCACACAGATCAACCGATTCCGACAGCCTTGCAGGGTGATATTCGCCTTTTTCATACAGCTCTCCGAGAAGCGTTCCCTTTATCGTTACAGTCGGATAGATCCTGACTGTATCGGGGGCAAGCGCGATCATTTTTCTTGCCGTTTCAATATCCTTCCGGGGCGTACTTTTATACAGTCCCGTCATCATTTGCAGACCGAGAGAAAACCCGGATCTCTTTATCAGCCAGGCAGCATTTTCAATGTCACCGGCAGTATGACCACGCAGATTTGCTTTTAAAACGTCCTCACACATACTCTGAGCGCCCAGCTCTATCGCCGTAACGCCGTAGCTTTTCAGGATATTCAGTATCTCCTCGCTGATCGCGTCGGGGCGAGTTGATATCCGTATTCCGCTTACAGAGCCGTTTTCAACGTAAACGTATGCCGCTTTCAGAAGCGAGATCATCAGCTCTCGGTCAATTGCAGTAAAGCTTCCGCCGAAAAAAGCGATCTCATATTCATACTTCCGCTTTGAAGCCAGCGCCGTTTTCACGGCTTCATGAACATCGTTTTCAGTCGGCTGACGTTTCTGCCCCGTTATGCTGCGCTGATCGCAGAACGAGCACTGATGCGGACAGCCGTTATGCGGAACGAATATGGAGATATTTCCGTGCTTCAATATCCCATCAGCTCAAGCGCAACTCTCGCTGCCTCCTGCTCGGCGTCCTTTTTGCTTCTTCCGCCGCCCTTGCCGATGACATTGCTGTTAAGGTGAACCTCAACGACAAAATGCTTGTCGTGGTCGGGTCCCGATTCCCTTACGAGCACATATGTAAGCTTCTCCTCGGGATTTTTCTGAATAACCTCCTGGAGAGCCGTTTTATGATCTTTAAATTTTATCGGACGCGCATTTTTAAGATCGGGAACTACGAACCTGAGAATAAACTTCCGCGCGTTTTCGATACCGCCGTCAAGATAGATCGCTGCGATAACCGCTTCAAACGCGTCTGAAAGGATAGACGGTCTGTCAGCGCCGCCCGAACGCGATTCGCCTTTGGAGAGTCTGACAAATTCGCCCATTCTGATCTGACGCGCATAGCCGTAAAGTGAACGCTCGCAAACGAGCGACGCGCGCAGCTTTGTAAGCTTACCCTCCGGAAAATCAGGACAATTTTCGTAAATATAATCCGATACTACAACGCTCAGAACGCTGTCGCCCAGAAATTCAAGTCTTTCGTTGCAGCGCGTTCCGTCATGCATTTCATTTGCATACGAGGAATGAGTAAGAGCTTCTACAAGAAGCTTCTTGTTTTTGAACTTATAGCCGATCTCCTCATAAAATCCGCCGCAGTCTACCTCGCGATGATTTTTCTGTGTCTTCTGCAAAAAATCACTTCCCTTCGTTAAGCCCGGCAACCGTTTTTTCTATTTCTTCGATAACATTTGTATTTACGTAATTCATCGTCAGAGCTATAGCATAGCGCATTGTTACGGCAGTTGCATTGCCGTGGACCTTAAACACAGGCTTTGCCGCGCCCAAAATAGGAGCGCCGCCGTAAACGTCGGAATTCATTTCGCCCTTTAGCTTTTTAAGGTCGCCTGCGATCAGCGCCGCGGAGAGCTTATTTTTAAGGCTCTTTTTATAGATCTCCTTTATCCTACCCATAACTGCGGCAGCAGCGCCCTCGTACATTTTAAGTATCAGATTTCCGGTAAATCCATCGGCAACAAGCACGTCACATGCGTCAAACGGAACCTGCGTTCCCTCTACGTTTCCTACGAAATTCACAGGCGTTTTCTTCAGCAAAGCAAACGCTTCATGGCGAAGAGTATCGCCCTTGTGATCCTCCGTACCGACATTTGCAAGACCCACGCGCGGCTTGACCACCTTCATGACGCGTTCCATGTAAACAGAACCCATTATCGCAAACTGCCTGAGCATTTCGGGCTTTACCTCAACGTTAGCGCCTCCGTCGATAAGCATAAACATTCCGGGAGATTTTGGAATGATCGGTGAAAACGCCGGACGCATTATCCCCTTTATGCGCTTTACAAAAAGCGTTGCGCCCGTAATCA
Organism: uncultured Ruminococcus sp.; assembly: GCA_902773165.1. GTDB lineage: Bacteria > Bacillota > Clostridia > Oscillospirales > Acutalibacteraceae > RUG592. Next base: position 9,216 of record CACYDO010000162.1, read on the forward strand.
GAGCGCCGCTGTTGCCTGCCGATAAAAAGGCGTCGCCCTCGCCGTCTGCAAGCATTTTAAGCCCCACCGCCATAGAGCTGTCCTTCTTTTTGCGCACAGCCATAGCGTCGTCCTCCATCGTAAGGACATCCGTGCAGTCTGCGATGGTCATATTACTGATATCAATATTGTTTTCCTTTGCAGCGTTTTCTATCCGCTCCTTCGGTCCGGTGAGAATGATCTCAAGACCGTCGTTTTCATCAAGCGCCGCAGCACAGCCCTTTATTATCTCGACAGGAGCATTATCGCCGCCAAACGCATCTACAATTATTTTCATTTCATTCACCTCCGGGCGGGTATGCACCCGCGGGCAGTTCCGGTCGGCCTTGCTATGGCGATAAACTGGTTTCCGCGCCGCCGGCTTTCTGCTATTGTTTATTTTAATTTCTTCCGAACAAACGGTCGGCAAACGCCGACAGGCAATTCCGGTCGGCAGACGCCGACAGGCAGTTCCGGTCGGCAGGCGCCGACAGGCAGTTCCGGTCGGCAGGCGCCGACAGGCAGTTCCGGTCGGCAGGCGCCGA
>CACYDO010000163.1 GCA_902773165.1 uncultured Ruminococcus sp.
AATTCTATCTTAAATTTTCCGTTTCTTATTCTGTTTATTCTTGTTCTTTCTATCCCCGTCATCTGAGCGATCTTAACATCGGAATAATCCTGCAAAATTTCATTTAATTGCGTTACTAAATCCATATTAACCTTACAACCTCTAAAATCAATATTAAGATAAAATTTGTAAATAAATCAAATTAATTTTACATACATTAATAACACTTTAATGATTTAAATTAAATCATTAATTCTTATAGTGAATTATATCATAGTTTAGAAAAAAAAGCAATAGTTTTTTACATAATTTTATAATTACAATTAAATAATTATACAACACTATAGATGTTACATATAATATAAAAATACTTTGTGTATACCGTATTTTAATGAGTTATAACAGAATAAAAATCCGCATTTCAGCATATAACCGAAATACGGATTAAACTATTGCTTAGTTTGATATTACCTATACCGTTAAAACTATTGATCATTTATAATTATAAACAAAACGATCCGCTCTAACGCGCCACAGCAAATAATTAAGCCTTGCCAACAGAACCGAAGAGCTCCATCTTCTCCTTAACTGTAGCCTTGATAGCCTCAAAGCCGGGAGCAAGAAGCTTTCTGGGATCGAAGCCCTTGCCTTCGAGATCCTTGCCTGCTTCGATATACTTTCTTGTAGCTTCCTGGAATGAGAGCTGGCACTCTGTATTAACGTTGATCTTAGAAACGCCGAGAGTAATAGCCTTCTTTATCATATCAGCAGGAATACCTGTACCACCGTGAAGAACGAGGGGCATTTCACCTGTCTTAGCCTGAATTGCGTCGAGAACATCGAACTGAAGACCTGCCCAGTTCTCAGGATACTTGCCGTGAATGTTGCCGATACCTGCTGCGAGCATATCAACGCCGAGATCTGCAATGATCTTGCACTCCTCGGGATCAGCGCACTCGCCCATACCTACAACGCCGTCTTCCTCGCCGCCGATAGAACCAACTTCGCACTCGATCGAAAGACCAAGGTTGTGAGCTACGTTAACAAGCTCTGTTGACTTAGCAAGGTTCTCTTCAAACGGATAGTGAGAGCCGTCAAACATGATCGAAGTAAAACCTGCTTCTACGCACTTGTAGCAGCCTTCGTATGTACCGTGGTCAAGATGAAGAGCAACCGGAACTGTAATTCCGAGAGATTCGTCCATAGCCTTAACCATTGCAGCAACAGTCTTAAAGCCTGTCATGTACTTTCCTGCACCTTCGGATACACCGAGGATAACGGGAGAATTAAGCTCCTGAGCTGTAAGAAGGATAGCCTTTGTCCATTCGAGGTTGTTGATGTTGAACTGACCTACTGCGTAATGACCCTGCTTAGCCTTAACGAGCATTTCCTTAGCGTTTACTAACATTATAAATTCACACTCCTGAATATTAATCGGGGATCGAAAAATCCTACAGAAATATTATACTATATATTCAGAAAAATATAAAGAGGTTAAGCGAAATTTTTAGAATTTTTTTACAATCTGAGCTGAGTATTTTTGAAAAGCTCTGCATATATTTCTCATTTCAGGCAATAATTATTTCGTAAATAAACAGAGGAGGTCTAAAATGAAAAAGCTCTATGTACTTCTTGCTATTTTGCTTATTCTGTCATTCGCCGCCGCGGTTATCGGAATACATGTCTCGGCATTATCGAAATTAGGCTCTACCGGCGGCGAGGTAACTCAGATACAGCAGAAGCTCAGTAATCTTGGTTTCTACAGCGGCGCTGTTGACGGCATATACGGCAAACAGACGCGCGACGCGGTTACAGCATTTCAAAAAAGCGTTGGTCTGACGCCAGACGGCATTGCAGGCTCTAAGACCCTGCTGTATCTCGGTTTGTCGGGCAGCTCCGCAAGCAACGGTTACTCTCAAAGTGAAATTGATCTTCTTGCAAGAACGATCTCCGCAGAAGCTCGCGGCGAACCATACGAAGGACAGGTCGCAGTCGGCGCTGTAATACTGAACCGAGTGGAGCACCCGTCCTTTCCTAATACAATAGCCGGCGTCGTTTATCAGAGCGGAGCGTTTTCCTGCGTTGACGACGGGCAGATCAACGAGCCGGTAGCTGAATCGTGCAAGCGCGCTGCACAGGACGCACTTAACGGCTGGGATCCTTCCGGCGGCTGTATTTATTATTATAATCCCGTTACTGCAACAAGCAGATGGATACGCTCACGCCCGATAATGCTAACGATCGGCAAGCACGTATTTTGTATGTAATACTGATACAAAAATAAAACACCCGAACATAAGCTCATAAAAAAGCTTGTTCGGGTATTTTTATTATACATTTCTTTTTCTCGCTGATATTAAAAGCCTGTTGACTGCTCTTTCAAACCATATAATATCACTTTATCAGAGCTGCAAGTAATTATTTTATAACGTCCTTGCCGCCCATATAAGGTCTGAGAACCTCGGGAATGCGAACAGAACCGTCCTCATTGAGGTTATTCTCCAGGAAAGCAATAAGCATTCTCGGCGGTGCAACAACTGTATTATTGAGCGTATGTGCGAAATACTTCTGCTTGCCTGCGTTTACTCTGATCTTAAGTCTTCTTGCCTGAGCGTCGCCAAGATTTGAGCATGAACCAACCTCAAAATACTTCTTCTGTCTTGGTGACCATGCTTCAACGTCAATACTCTTTACCTTCAGGTCTGCGAGATCGCCCGAGCAGCATTCCAAAGTGCGCACGGGAATATCGAGTGAACGGAAGAGATCAACTGTATTCTGCCAAAGCTTATCAAACCACATCTTGCTGTCCTCGGGCTTGCAGACTACGATCATTTCCTGCTTTTCAAACTGATGAATTCTGTAAACTCCGCGTTCCTCAATACCATGAGCGCCCTTCTCCTTACGGAAACACGGCGAATAGCTTGTGAGAGTCTTTGGAAGCTCCTCTTCCTTAATTACAGTGTCAATAAACTTTCCAATCATAGAGTGCTCACTTGTGCCGATAAGATAGAGATCCTCGCCCTCGATCTTATACATCATAGCGTCCATCTCTGCAAAGCTCATTACGCCTGTTACTACGTTGCTTCTGATCATAAACGGGGGCACGCAGTAGGTAAATCCTCTGTCTATCATAAAATCACGTGCATATGCAATAACTGCGGAATGAAGTCTTGCAATATCGCCCATGAGATAATAGAAGCCGTTGCCGGCAACTCTTCTTGCGCTGTCGAGATCAATTCCGTTAAGCTTTTCCATAATATCTGTGTGATACGGAATCTCAAACTCGGGAACAAACGGATCGCCGTACTTCTGGATCTCAACGTTTTCGCTGTCGTCCTTACCAATAGGAACGCTCGGGTCGATGATGTTCGGAATGACCATCATGATCTTTGTGACCTTTTCAGTAAGCTCTGTTTCAAGCTCTTCAAGTCTTGCAAGCTCTTCGGACTTCTCTGTTACAAGCTTCTTCATCTCTTCGGCTTCGTCCTTCTTGCCCTGACCCATCAAAGCGCCGATCTGCTTTGAGTACTTATTTCTGTCGGCGCGCAGTGCGTCTGCCTTAGCCTGATTAGATCTGCGCTGATTGTCAAGCTCAATAACCTCGTCAACAAGAGGAAGCTTGCTGTCCTGGAATTTTTTCCTGATATTTTCCTTTACAACATCAGGATTTTCTCTTAAAAATTTTATGTCTATCATTGCGTATTATCTCCTTTAGATTCTATGCTGTTAATATAATTCTTTATTTCTGCTGCTATATCTAATTCATGAAGTAAATCGTAATTCACTGCCGCCTCCGAATTATCTGTAATAAAATCTGCACAGTTTAATGCTTCGCTGTATCTTCCAAGCTGACACATCAGCTCAGCTAAACATGCTTTCATTGGAATAAGCTCATAAATATTATCACATTCGGTAATAGCATTATTCAGCGTTTCTTCCGCTCTTTCGTGCTCTTCCCTATCAAGCAGCATCAGTGCTTTCATAAATTTTTGATTCATGGCTTTCGTTTACAAACTCATTAAATATCGTCTTTAAATCTCTTCATCAACTCTTTTAAATCGTCCTCGCCATAGAATTCAAGCACAAGCGTTCCGCTGTTTTTATTTTTCTGATTGACCTGA
>CACYDO010000164.1 GCA_902773165.1 uncultured Ruminococcus sp.
CCAGGCAGGACCGGTCGCATTTATTATACCACCGTTTATTGTGATAGTACCACTGTCTCCTGTATATGATCCTCCGATCGCAGCGTTCAAGGTGTCTGCGCCGACTTTTGCAATAAGGTTGCCCGTTCCTGCGCTCTGACCATAGATAGTGAGTGAATTACCTGATGTTACGGAAATACCGGAAGCGGCGGTCAATGTACATCCGTCACAAAGGACAATCTTAACATTGCCGCTGCAGTTGATACGACTGTTGATCGTAATGTTAGAATCAACCAAGTTGAATTTGCCGCTGCTGAGATTAGTTGTGGTGCTTGAAACTGACTGGTACAAAGATGAAGACGAAATATCCTGATAATTTCCGTTTTCGTCGATATAGTACGGTTGCGTCACCGCAGCACTCGCCTCAATTGGAACGATGCAAAACAATCCGACTGCCATCAGAATAGAAATAAGTATGCTTAGTGTTATTTTTGATGTTTTCATTTAGATTACCTCCTATAGTACATCTCAAATAAATATACACTTAGTAAATAAGTTTTTGCCGCTGTTTGTTTTAATGAACTTGTTTGTTTTTGTATGTTTGGTTTATTATCGTGAAGATCAGACTATCAATACCGGAAGTAATGGTTTCCAATTCATTGTTTGTCACCGAACTTATGGCGAGATCTCCAACAGAATAATCATATTCATACTTTTCAATCGTCTTGACAGGAGAATGATTTCTGAACTCTGCCCCATAGTTCAAGGCGACCTTCTTATTTACTTTATAATTGGCTCTGTAGCGCAAATCGAGAAGTGCGTCATTTGAGGTTATGTTTTTGTCTCCGTCAACATCTCCGATAGACTCCAGCAGTTACGTAAACAGCTTCGATCCTGCCGATATTCATGCCGATATTCAAAGGATAGCAAGTGCGTCAGCAGAATCCACGTTTCCGTCATATTTGAGATCGCCGTAGATATAGTTAACGGTATGCTCGTCCGGAGTTAAAACAATGACCTTATCGGTTTCGTCTGTATTCACAGTGATCGGTGATGCTGAAAACACGCTCGCCGACGTTACCGCCGCCATAATAATAACAGCAGTGTGTTCAATGGTCGTTTAGATTCTTTAACTAAAAACCTCCTTTTGTTTATCACAAAACATATATACCTTTTGCAGGCACTTCCGCCCTTTCCCCACGGTTTATATATATATATATTATAGCACATGCTGTCAAACAAGAACCATGTATTAGGCTGAAGCTTAATGAATATTTTGTGAATTTTTTATGTCTTATATGTAAATTGTATCTGGTTTTCACTTTTTAATCAATAATATAGATAAATAAGCTGATGTAGTGATATCTTTTCAGGATCAAAACGAGGGTGCTCCCGATATTTTCGATATGCTTTTTTGCATTAATCAGCTCGGCTTCAACAAAAAACAGCCTATCCACCATTTTGTTTCAAAAGATAACTCGTATTATTTTTTGCAGGCTATAGCGTAATGCCGTTGTAAAATATAGGTGCGTAGAAAATGGCGTTGATTTTCATTTTCACCAGACGGGTGCTAACTTCAAAAAGGGCAGCAAGATTTATAATATTCCAAGCGATCAGCAACACAAGCAGGCGAAGAAAGCTGGACTGGATACGCATGATGGGTTTTTATTAAGCCGTGAAGGATATTGCGCTAAGGAATAGGAATGTAACTGAATACGTGTACACGCTTTTACGCAGCCCTATCCCCCGAGCTGCAGCCGTATATCGAAGCGGCGCAGAAAAACAGAATAGCCGAGCAGATGATGCGGCATCTTGCTCGGCCTATGACTATGACAGGCGAAATTCGACCAACCGATATGGCGGCAGTTATTGCTCCAAACAAGTGCGGTGAACGCTCGGTCTTCCCCATGCTCTGGGGCTTTTACGAAGAAAACCTACATAAGCCGATCGTTAATTGCCGCATTGAAAGCTCACGAACAAAACTGTTGTGGAGCGAGTCTTGGAAACAGCGCCGCTGCGTTATACCTGCATCATACTACTTTGAGTGGAAACATTATACCGA
>CACYDO010000165.1 GCA_902773165.1 uncultured Ruminococcus sp.
AAAATATTAGTGGGCAACCCCAAACGCGGAGACCAATTTTTCATTACGAAAAAGTGAAATCGGAACTGTCAGCGGCGACACGCCGCCCGGTTTCAGAATCTATTTGCTAATTCTTGAAAAAAGTGGTATACTAATCAAAAAGGTGCTGTATTAGCCGAAAGAAGGTGCGTATATGGATAATATCGAATTTCTGGTTATCGGGGCAATTGTGCTTGTTGTAGTGGCGCTGCCGATATATTTTACTGTCTTCACACTGAAAAAAGGAAATGAGAATACAAGGAACGCAGCGAAAAAGGTAAATATCGTATTCGCAGCTGCTGCGGCTGCACTGACGATTTTCGCCGTGACCGATACAATGATAGAAAATTCTGCAAAGGAAAATTACGACCTGTATCGCGAAGAAATCCTGGGAAGCCTCGATTACGTCCGTACAGAAGACGGTGCGCATATCCTTTGGCAATCCGCGCTTTGGACGGGCAATTCGATCCAAGTTCCCGACAGCGTTAAGCTGCCGCTGATAACGCATATTTACAAGCCCGTTACGGCGTACTGCGAAAAGGGTAAGCCGCTTATCGCTGACGAGCTTGAAAGCAATAAGCACCCGTACAGCATGTACTATTCGGGAGAAAATGTGGTCAAGCTAAAGCCGAATTATTTTAACCTGATCTTTACGCTTGCTGCAATAATTATTATCTCGTTTTCGGGATACAATTTCATAATGTTCATTATCGTTATGAATGAGCGCAAAGAAAAAAAGCGAAAGGAAGCTATTGCGAAAAATATCCCCTGACCGATAATCAAAATATTGGTTTTAGTAATAAGCGTATCTCTCACCGATGCGCAGATGCAAAATAAATAACAAAATAATAAGGATAATGTAAAATGGCAAAAATAAAAAGCTCATATATCTGCTCGGAATGCGGATATGAATCTGTGAAGTGGTACGGCAAATGCCCCGGCTGCGGAGAATGGAACACAATGAACGAGGAAATCGCTGCGCCTGCTGCAAAGCAGGTCGAAGCAAGGGTAAAAGTGGCTTCTGCCCACAGCCGCCCCATCGCTCTGAACAGCATAGACACGACAGATGAGGTGCGCTATAAGACGGGCATATCCGAGCTTGACAACGTGCTGGGAGGAGGCATTGTAAAGGGATCTCTCGTTCTTATCGGCGGCGACCCGGGCATTGGAAAATCGACTATTCTTTTGCAGGTGTGTCAGAATCTTGCCGACAAGCTTTCCATACTCTACGTTTCGGGAGAGGAATCGCGCCGACAGATAAAGCTCCGCGCAAACCGTCTGGGTGTTAACAATGAATTTCTTATTCTGACCGAAACAGATGTTGAGATCGCCGCAGAGCACATAAAAAGCGAAAAGCCTGATCTTGTTATCATCGACTCGATACAGACAATGAATCTGACGCAGCTAAGCTCCTCGCCCGGAAGCGTTACGCAGGTTCGCGAATGCACTAATCTGCTCATGAGAACGGCGAAATCTCTGGAGATACCTATTCTGGTTGTCGGTCACGTTAACAAGGACGGCGCGATCGCAGGACCAAAGGTACTGGAGCATATTGTTGACGCAGTGCTTTATTTCGAAGGCGACAGGCAGCTTTCCTACCGTATTCTGCGCGCCGTGAAAAATCGCTTCGGCTCTACGAACGAGATAGGTGTCTTTGAGATGACAGACAAAGGACTTTCCGAGGTCGTGAACCCATCTCTTGTATTTCTTTCGGGCAGACCCAAGGGCGTTTCGGGAACGTGCGTCACGTGCATTATGGAAGGCTCGCGCCCAATTCTCGCGGAGGTGCAGGCGCTTGCGGCAAACTCGGGCTACGGTACGGCGCGGCGTATGGCTACGGGCTTTGATTACAACAGAATGAATCTGCTCATTGCCGTACTTGAAAAGAAAGGCGGCTACTACTTTGCCGGTGCAGACACCTACGTAAACGTTGTCGGCGGCTTCAAGCTTGACGAGCGTGCAGCAGACTTATGCGTAGCGATGGCGCTTGTCAGCAGCCTTAAGGATTTCACCATTCCCGACGATGTGATCATAATCGGCGAAGTCGGACTTGCCGGAGAGATACGCTCTGTATCGCAGATAAACAAGCGCGTTAACGAAGCGGCACGGCTCGGATTCAAGCGCTGCATTATTCCATATTACAGCGTTAAGGGGGTATCCTCGGAGCTTCTTTCTCAGATAGAGGTCATTGGCGTGAGGTCTGTTCGTCAGGCAGTCAAGGCTATTATTGAAGGGTAAGAATTGTTTTATATACGTATTTACATAATCCCGCATAAAAACAAAAGCCCGTGCAGCTGAAAACTAAATCAATACAACTGTACGATCTTAGAAATGTAATATGCCAAAAGTACCTATTTTAATGCATCATGCCGGTATATATATAATATTGTGAATCAATTTGTCAATTTTCCACCAATTAACAAATTTACCTGTGTGTACCTGAAAAAATTCACAATTTAAACAGTGCGAAGTATAATAAGACTACTTGAAATTCTTTCAAAGAAATAGTATACTTGTATTAATAAACCAAGGTAAGCAAAAGATTACCCACAAGCAGCTAATGGCAAATGCAGTTAAGAGTATTCCTTAATTCAGTATATATCAAAGCGTGAAAATGACCTGTGATCTGTTCCCGATTGCAGGTTGTTTTCATTGTTATTGTTTTTTACTTACCATGAACCTTAATCATAAACAAATAATTTTGTCAAAAAACCGATTGACAACATTGCAAAACTATGGTATCATATTGAGTGTTATCTCATAAAAATGCGCCAATAGCTCAGCTGGATAGAGCGTCCCCCTCCTAAGGGGAAGGTCGGGGGTTCGAATCCCTTTTGGCGCGCTGAAAAAGGGGCTTGAAATGAATTCAAGCTCCTTTTTTGATCGTTATAAAATTCTGCACGCGGCAATAAGTCGTCGTCTACCATAAATTTAATCGGAACAGCCCGGTGGCCACGCGGCCACACGCAGTACGCGCACATAGTTTGATGTAAACTATAGTTTTTCACTCGCGTCCGAAATTGACACCTAATCACGGTCACCGCCCTGAGAACATACGCACAAATATAAGTGGCAATCGCGGCAATAAGTGTCGTCGATCAATAACCTCAGCGGAACTGCCTGTGGCCGCTTGGCCACCGCC
>CACYDO010000166.1 GCA_902773165.1 uncultured Ruminococcus sp.
ACTTCGGCGCTCTGATGCCCTTTAGCGATCAAAACACAGTCCGCGCCGACATGGCGGGCTGTTTCGAAGTCGTGATACATGTCGCCGATAAAGATCGTTTCGCGCGGGTCGTAGCCGTACTTTTTAACAACGGCTGCCGCACGTTCGCTCTTGCTTGCGCAGCTGGTATCGTCTGCGCCGGACATAAAATCGAAGTAATCCGCAAGACCGATATTTTCGAGACTTTTAACAAGCCGGCTCGTTTCAAATCCCGATATCACGCTCTGACGATATCCTTTTTCGCTGTATCGGCGAATGGCCTCGCAAACCTCGGGGAAAGGCTTCGCCTGAGGTGCAATGCGGTCGTAATTGTCCAAAAAGCTTTTAGCGACCTCGCCGAAGTCACAGACGGAGAAATCGTATATTTTTCTGTAAAAATTCTCAATAGGCATTTCGCACTCGTTGAGATAAAACTCCATCGTCATTTCGGGCAGACCGTGCTCTTTGAGAACGATATTTTCGGCGGCAACGGCGACCCATGCGTCGTCAATTATCGTGCCGTTATAATCCCAGACAATATTTTTTAAGCTCATTATGCATGATCTCCGTTTACTGAACCTGCCGCAGCCGCTTCGCTGCCGCCGTCCTTCTCTTCAACGATCGGAATCAGCTTTTTCTTGATCGACATACCGTTGTAATTGATCTTGAATTTGACCTTACCCGTCATTTTTCGTCCGCATTTTTCACAGAGCAGAACGGCTGTAAAGCCCTTGCTGCGAACCGCCCATTCCGTCAGTGGAACGAGAGGACTTCCGCATTTTCCGCAGATAAAATTAAATTCGCTTTTGTTGACGAGGGGATTGTTTATATCTGTGAGGTAATAGGATTTAAAGGTCAGGCGGTAATGAAGCTCCTCGGCTGTTTCCAGGTATTTCGGGAGTTTTTCGGGATAATACAGATTCTTGAAAATACTCATGGATAACATGCTGTCCTGAAGCGCTCTGTGGGCGACGTAATCCGCAGGGTCAATTCCGATAAGCTCGGCAGCCGGTGCAAGACCAAGCTGACGGCCTGCGTTGTAAACACCGAGAACCTCGGCGCAGTAAACCTGGAGATCGCAGTATTTATTGATAAAATCAATGCGGTCGTTTTTCTCGTAGTAGCGCGTATTCTCCATAAGCGCAAGAATATCGCACGTACCCCAGGTCATGAGGATATCGTCTCCGAGATATTTTTTAAATTTGCTCAGAACGCGCGTGTATGTCGCGCCGCCCTTTGCAAGCTCCTCGTTGCTGATATTAGTCAGCTCCTTGACCTTGCCTGTAAGCTTTTTTGCGATCTGCGGTGCAACGAGCATGGAAAAGGTGTCTATGACCTCAAAGCTTTCGTTAAAGCGCACAGCGCCGAACTCGATTATCTCGCTCATAAAGCCCTTGTACTTTTTGCTGTAGGAGCTGTTCCACTCCAGATCAAGTATTACGAAGTTCATTATATCACCGCCTTTTCGGTTAAACCGGGAAATAAAGAGCTGTTATTTTTTAAACATCTTCTTCATTCTCTGCTCTTTGCTGAGTATCATTTTTCTGAGTCGGATATTTTTGGGCGTAACCTCTACAAGCTCGTCATCTGCTATAAACTCAAGGCTCTGATCGAGGCTGAGAGTTGTCGGCGGCGTAAGCTTAAGCGCTTCGTCGCTGCCCGAAGCACGTGTATTCGTAGCGTGCTTTTTCTTGCAGACATTTACGGTAATATCCTCGCTTTTCGGACACGCGCCCACGATCATTCCCTCGTATACTGGAACGCCGGGTCCTATGAACATTCGTCCTCTGTCCTGTGCGTAGAAAAGACCGTAGCCCGTCGATTCTCCGGTTTCATGAGCGATAAGAGAACCCTGATGACGTGAAACGATATCGCCCTTATACGGCTCGTAGCCGTCAAAAATATGGTTCATGATACCGTTGCCGTTCGTATCTGTGAGGAATTCGGAGCGGTAGCCCATAAGTCCTCTTGCAGGGATCTTGTATTCAATATGAGTTGTTCCGCCCTCGCGCGTACCCATATCGACAAGCTCCGCCTTGCGTGCGCCGAGCTTCTCCATAACAGCTCCCACGTAATCCTCGGGCACTTCGATGATAAGGTACTCGATAGGCTCGTGAACAACGCCGTCGATCTTCTTATAAATAACTGTCGGGCGCGACACCTGAAATTCGTAGCCCTGACGGCGCATCTGCTCGATAAGAATTGAAAGATGAAGCTCGCCTCTGCCCGACACACGGAACGTATCGGCGGAATCTGTTTCCTCAACTCTCATCGCAACGTTTGTTTCGACCTCTTTAAACAGACGGTCGCGCAGGTTTCTCGACGTTACGAACTTGCCCTCTCGTCCTGCAAACGGGCTGTTATTTACGAGAAAATTCATAGAAACGGTAGGCTCGTCTATCTTGATGAACGGAAGCGGCTCAACGCAGTCAACCGCACACGCTGTTTCACCGATATTGAGATCGGAAATACCGCTTACGGAAACGATGTCGCCGAGAGCTGCCGTTTCCGCTTCAACGCGCTTCAGACCTTCAAACTGATAGAGCTTAACGATCTTTGCATTCGTTACAGAGCCGTCCGCGTGACAAAGAGCCACCTGCTGACCTGCCTTGATAGAACCGCGCTCCACTCTGCCGATACCAATACGTCCAACGTAATCATCGTAATCTATATTCGAGAACAGAAGCTGAAGCGGTCCGTCGATATCTCCCTGAGGAGCAGGTATCTCTTCCAGGATCTTGTCAAAGAGCGGCTTCATGTTTTCGCCGGGGACATCGGGGTCAAGCGTAGCGTAGCCGTCTCTTCCCGAAGCGTATACAACGGGGAATTCAAGCTGATCGTCGTCTGCGCCAAGCTCTATAAAGAGATCGAGAACTTCATCGACGATCTCTTCGGGGCGCGCGCCGGGACGGTCTATTTTATTGATAACTACAAGCGGCTTCTTGCCCAGACCCAAGGCTTTTTTCAGCACGAAACGAGTCTGCGGCATACAGCCCTCAAATGCGTCTACAAGCAGAAGCACGCCGTCAACCATCATAAGGATACGCTCAACCTCACCGCCGAAATCTGCGTGACCGGGAGTATCTACGATATTGATCTTCGTTCCGTTGTACATAACTGACGTATTTTTCGAGAGGATCGTAATACCTCTTTCTCTTTCAAGGTCATTGCTGTCCATCACGCGTTCAGCGACATTTTCGTTCTCACGAAACGTACCGCTCTGCATAAGGAGCTGATCTACAAGCGTTGTTTTTCCATGATCGACATGAGCAATGATAGCTACATTTCTTAAATTTTCTCTAATACCCAAACTTCTTACCTCTTTATCTTTTTTCAACTGCACCTGC
>CACYDO010000167.1 GCA_902773165.1 uncultured Ruminococcus sp.
ACGAGAGGCAAACCAACTTTCAAATTTACATATACTAATATAACAGATTTTCGATAAATTTACCATTAATTTTTTCACTAAAGATTTTATAAATACTTTATGGAATATCTCCAAAAATAGAAATTATATATGCATTTTTAGCTATTATGACCACTAAATATTGATTTTAATTCTTTTTCGGATATTAAACGCACCTCTCCCGGCAATAAATTTTCGTCCAGAGAAAGATTTCCAACGCGAATTCTCTGTAATTTTTCGACCTCGCACCCCACAAAAGCGAACATTCTCTTGATTTCGTGGTATTTCCCCTCGGATATTTCGGCAAAAACGTCTGTTCTGTCGTTTTCATTATTAAAAGATATCCTCGCCGGGCGAAAGCGTGTTCCGTCTGCAAGTGTAACTCCGGTTTCCAAAGAAGCCTTACCCTTATCGCTCAGCGGCTTGTCGAGCTGTGCGCGGTAAAGCTTGTATACCTCGCTTTTAGGCGCAAGCATTTTGTGAGCAAAATCGCCGTCATCTGTAATTATCAGCAGCCCTGTTGTATCCTTATCGAGCCGTCCGGCAGGAAAAAGACCCCTGCGTTTCAGATCGTCGGGCAAAAGATCAATAACGGTAGGCGCGCTGCGGTCGGAAGACGCGCTCAGCACCCCCTGCGGCTTATTCATCATGATATACAGATATTTGCGATAAGCTACAGCTTCCCCGTCAACCTCTATGATATCACGTTCGGGGTCTGTTTTCATGTCGGATCTTGCGGCAATTACTCCGTTAACGGCAACTCTTTTTTCGCGTACAAGCTTTGCCGCTTCTTTTCGTGAGCAAATATTCTGTGAAGACAGAAATTTATCTAATCTCATCATATCAATCTGCCTGCGAAAATTATACGTTGAATCTGAACAGAACGATATCTCCGTCCTTCATGACGTACTCCTTACCCTCGGAACGGACAAGACCCTTTTCCTTTGCTGCCGTCATCGAGCCGCACGCGATAAGATCGTCAAATGCAATTACCTCTGCTCTGATAAAACCGCGTTCAAAATCGGAGTGTATCTTTCCGGCAGCCTGCGGCGCTTTTGTTCCGTTCTTTATCGTCCATGCGCGAACCTCGGGCTTTCCTGCCGTAAGGTAAGATATCAGTCCAAGAAGAGAGTAGCACTCTCTGATAAGCCTGTCAAGGCCGCTTTCCTCCAGACCCATATCGGAGAGGAAAAGCTCCTTCTCCTCCTTATCCATCTCGACGATATCGGCTTCTATCTGAGCGCATATCGGCAAAACGCCTGCGCCCTCGCTTTCGGCGATCTTCTTTACTGTATTGAAGCCTTCGTTATTCTCGATACCGCCTGAAAAATCGTCCTCGCTCATGTTAGCGGCGTAAATTATCGGCTTATTTGTAAGCAGCGCAACGTCCGAAAGCAAAGCAGCCTCGTCCTCTGTACACTCGACGCAGCGTGCAGGCTTACCGTCTTCAAGAGCCTCCTTCACTCTTTTGAAGAAATCGACATCTGCCTGATATTTTTTATCAGCCTTGACCATTTTCATAGTTTTGTCGATACGTCTGTCGAGTATTTCAAGGTCGGAAAGAATCAGTTCAAGATTGATAGTATCAATATCGCGCTGCGGGTCGATGCTGCCCTCAACGTGGATAATATCGTCGTTTTCAAAGCAGCGGACAACATGAACGATGGCGTCGCACTCGCGGATATTCGACAAGAACTTATTTCCCAGACCCTCGCCCTTAGACGCGCCTTTAACAAGACCTGCGATATCAACGAATTCAATTGAAGCCGGCGTATACTTTTCGGGGTCATACATTTCTGCAAGCTTGTCCAGTCTTTTATCGGGAACTGCAACGACGCCGACATTCGGTTCTATCGTACAGAACGGGTAATTGGCGCTCTGAGCGCCTGCGTTTGTTATAGCGTTAAAAAGCGTACTCTTGCCAACATTTGGCAATCCGACGATACCTAATTTCATATCAATACATCTCCTGAAAATATCTGTTTCGGCATTACGCCGTATAATCAGCTTCTATTATACCACATAACGGAGAAAATGCAAAATTATTTAAAAATATTTCGAAAAATTTAAAACCTTTTTTCGAGTTGAGGTATCTATATAATCAGAAGCAGAAAAATGCATTCTGCAATATTTCAAAATTCTTAGGAGGATTTTTTATGAAAAGAAAGCTATTGGCAATTTTACTTGCGGCGGCAATGACGGTTTCTGCGGCAAGCACAGCACTTACGGCAAGCGCCGCACAGATCACGGACGAGGATTCTGCGGCGGTAAGTGAGAAGAGAAGTGGAGAGAATTCTTCCGGCAGTAACTTTGAATGCGAAACATTTACATTTAATGATGGAACAGTATCAATAGGAAGATATTACGGCAGTGATTCTGATGTTGTAATACCGGAGAAGATCAACGGGGCAAAGGTTTCAGCTATCGGTCCCATCGCATTTGAAAACTGCACATCACTTCGGAGCGTAACTATCCCTGATTCCGGAATATCGATTTGCTCCGGCGCTTTTAACGGCTGCACTGCGCTTGAAAGTGTTAACATTTCCGATTCGACAACAAATACTGACCGCTTAGGTTACATTGACGGTTCAGCTTTTTACAAATGCACCTCTCTTAAAAGCGTCACTATCGGGAATTCTATAGAGAGTATCGGCAGCGCAGCCTTTTACGATTGCACCGCACTTAAAAGCGTAGCTATAGGCAATTCTGTAACGAGTATCGGCGAAGATGCATTTCGTGGCTGCACATCCCTTGAGAGTATTACTATTCCCGATTCCACGACAAGTATCGAAAACCATGCTTTTTGCGAATGCACATCTCTTAAAAGTGTTACTATCGGGAATTCTGTAGCAATTATCGGCAACTACTCATTTGAATACTGCTCCGCGCTTGAAAGCGTTACTATAGGCAATTCTGTAACAAGTATCGGTGGAGATGCATTTCACGGCTGCACCTCGCTTGAGAACGTAACTATTCCCGATTCTGTAACAAGTATCGGAAGCTCTGCTTTTGACGAATGCACCTCACTTGAAAGTGTAACAATAGGAAATTCTGTCACGAGTATCGGCAGCGCAGCCTTTTCCGATTGCACCGCACTTAAAAGCGTAACTATCCCCAATTCTGTAACAAGTATCGAAAGCTATGCTTTTTCCGGCTGCACCTTGCTTGAAAGCGTCACTCTCCCCGAATTTTTAACGTATATCAGCGACGGTGCTTTTAAAAGCTGTTCCGCCCTTACAAGCATTGATTTTCCGAATTTAGTAACAGCAATCGGAAGAGAAGCCTTTCTCGGCTGCACTTCTCTTGAAA
>CACYDO010000168.1 GCA_902773165.1 uncultured Ruminococcus sp.
GTCTCACGATGGGAAACAGGAGTCTATCTGCCACCTGCAGATGCGATGCTGGCTTTGGGAGAACTTTTTAATGTTAGTGTTAATGAGATTCTTAGCGGGAAGAGATTAGCCGATGCAGAATACAAAGAGGCAGCTGAAGAAAATCTGACGCAGGCAATCAAAACCAGCATCTTCTTATCGAAGGATAAAATAGAGTTCTTTAAGAAAAAGTGGTTGAAAGAGCATATCGCCATTATGATATTCATCGGAATTTGTATCATGGCTATTCTTGTAATAGGTATTATAATTAAAAATGTTATACTGATTTCAATTACTCAGATGCTTATTGTCGTTGCACATGCATGGAGAAACAATACTATGATGGCATATGTTGAGCATCATGTCTATGATAGAACAGGAAATTGACATACCAAGGCTCCTCAACCGCCGACACTATGCCGCTGTTGAGGTTCTTCTGATCGATCTGTACTGCGGCGCAGGTACGATCGGTCTGTCGATGGCAAAAAATGCGAAAAAGCTTATCGACGTTGAGATAATTTCCCAGGCAATTGAAAATGCCATGCTCAACGACATTGACAACTCGGAATTTATTTGTGCTGACGCTTCGCAGGCGGCAACGCAGCTTGCCGAAAGAGGAACGGCACATGTTGAGACGGTTGTTCAGTTGTCCAAAAAGAATACATAATAACGAATAATAACCGCATGCCGGCGTTGACAATCGCTGACATGCGGTTTCATTATTATATTCTGTTTACTGAGCGGCTTTCTCTTTTTTTACTATAACGGCGCTTTCGCCAAGAACACGCTTCATCTCGTTTATCATAACATCGTTAATATCAGTTCCGCTGCTCAACGGAAGATGTTCGTAACGCCGTTCATCTGCATAATATAACGAAACTGGGCTTCTTCCGTCAAAAACGGCAAGAAGCTTTTTTGCGTAGGTGCATTCCTTGCTTTTTTCCGACGGCAGCTTGATATAGAGCCGATATGCACCGGGAGATACCCTGATATCAGCCGCCGCACTTCTGTTTTGTGCAGCGGAATGGTCTGCATATGTTGGCTTCGATTTTTCGTTGTAAATCCCTTTTTTGGCATTCTCCGACACCTTCTGAATACGTGCTGCGGAAAGCTTCGGGGCGTCGTCGTTTTCACTGTTCAGATAAGCGAATATTTCAAGAACAGCTCCCTCGTTAAGTATTGTGCCGTATTGAGCAAATACCTTCGGATAGACGATCATTTCTATACCGCCTGTAAGATCTTCAACCTGTACGTAAGCCATCATGTCGTTTTTTTTCGTTGTGTGAATACGTATTTTATCAACGAAAACAACAACGCGTACTCCCCCACCGAATCTTGCAGGTTCGTTAAGTATATCGGAAACACAGTCGGGCTTCGCTGAATTTATATACGGAATGAATTCGTCAAGCGGATTTCCCGACAAAAACAGCCCTGTTACCTCACGTTCCATATGAAGCATTTCCTGCTTGCTTATTTCCGGCACGTCCGGCATTGGATATTCCGTGCTTTTTTCAGGCTCAGAGTCTGCACCAAACAAAGAAAGCTGCCCTTCGCCGCTGCGCTTGCGGTCTGCCTCAGCGCCTTCTATTATTATCTTAGCAGTCATCAGCATTTGTCTGCGGTTAGCGCCGAGGTTGTCGAGCGCACCCGATTTTATCAGACTGTCAATAGCGTGTGAGTTAAGCTTTTTTCCTGCCATACGTGAACAGAAGCTCTGAAAGCTGCGGAAATCTCCGTATTTGTTTCTCTCGTTTACGATCTCGTTTGTAAGCGCGGAACCGAGATTTTTTATCGCCATAAGTCCGAAATAAACATCTTTGCCGCGCACAGTGAATCCGTAATCACTGTGATTTACGTGAGGTGGATATATCTTTATTCCCAGTCTGCCGCACTCGTTGATATACGGCGCAAGATTACCGTGATCGTCAAGCAGACTTGTCATCAATGCAGACATATAATGGCGCGGATAGTGGTATTTATACCACGCTGTAAGGTACGTGACCTTGGCGTATGCCGCTGCGTGAGATTTATTGAATGCGTATGACGCAAAGCTTTCCATCTGTGCGAAAATACGCTCTGCTGTTTGTTCGCTAACGCCGCGGCGGACACAGCCGTCCAGAATGACATTGCCGTCGCTATCCGTTTCACCGAAAATAAAACGTCTGCGTTCGCGCTCCATCTCGTCCTTATGTTTTTTCGCCATCGCGCGCCGCACAACGTCCGCCTGCCCGAAGGAATATCCCGCAAGCTCGCGGAAAATACGCATTACCTGCTCCTGATATACAATACAGCCGTAGGTAACGTCTAGTATCGGCTTCAGGCTTGGGTGAAGATAGCGTATAGCGCTCGGGTCGTGCATATTTCGTGCGAATTCGTCGATAGAATCCATAGGACCGGGGCGAAAAAGTGAGATCACGGCAATGATATCCTCCATTCTCTCAGGTCTTACCTTTGAGAGCGCATTCTTCATGCCGCCCGACTCAAACTGAAACACACCATCGGTATATCCCTGCGACATCATCGCGTAAACGTTTTTGTCGTTATAGTCGATTGTATCCTCCGAAAAATCGGGGTGATCCTCTTTGATTTTTCGCTGTGCGTCATTTAATACTGTCAGGTTTCTCAGTCCGAGAAAATCTATTTTTAAAAGACCAAGCTCTTCAAGCCGCGTCATCGTGTACTGAGTAACGATAGTATCGTCATTGCGGGCTAAGGGAACGTAGGTATCGACCGGGTCGCGCGTTACAACAACGCCTGCGGCATGAGTCATGGTATTTCGCGGCATGCCCTCGACCTTGCGTGCAATATCTATCATCTGCTTTATCTCGTGATCTGTGTCGTAAAGCTGACGAAGCGGCTTCGAAATACTCAGTGCTCTTTCAATCGTCATGTCGGGCGCGGACGGTATCTGCTTATTCACCCTGTCCACCGTGGAAAGAGGAACGCCTAAAGCTCTTCCTACGTCGCGCACAGAACCTTTTGCAGCCATCGTACCGAAAGCGACGATCTGCGCAACGTGATCTGCGCCGTATTTTCTGCGAACGTAGTCTATGACCTCCTGTCTGCGCCGCACACAGAAATCTATATCGAAATCGGGCATACTGACGCGCTCGGGATTCAGAAAACGCTCAAAGATCAGATCGTACTGGATAGGATCGACATTTGTAATTCCGATGCAGTAAGCGGCAAGACTTCCTGCGCCCGATCCTCTTCCCGGGCCTACGGGAATATCCTGCGAACGCGCATACTCGATAAAATCGCTGACGATCAGAAAATAGTCCACGAATCCCATGCTTGAAATAACGCCGATCTCATATTCGAGACGATCTTTAACAGCCTTATCGGGAGAACCGCCGTAGCGCCGGTTCAGCCCTTCATAGCATTTGCGGCGAAAATACTGATCGTGATCCTCATTTCCCGGGATATCAAAGCGCGGAAGAATAGTTTTCCTCTTTTCAAAGACTACGCTGCACCTATCGGCTATTTTCTGAGTATTTTCTATAGCTTCGGGTACTTGCCCAAACAGCGCCCTCATCTCGTCCTCGGTCTTTATATAAAATTCCTGCGACGGAAACTTCATTCTTCCCTCATCATATACGTTGGAAGCTGTCTGTATGCACAGAAGGATATCATGCATATCAGCGTCTTCGCGGTCGATATAGTGGCAGTCGTTAGTTGCAGCCAAAGGGATATTCAGCTTCTGCGACATCTCTATCAGAGCTTTATTGATATTTTTCTGCTCGGCAATACCGTGATCCTGCAATTCAAGATAAAAATTTCCGCTGCCAAAAAGATCATTATAATATTGCGCCTTCTCATAGGCAGCTTCCGTTTCGTTTTCGGAAATGAGCCGCGGTATTTCTCCTGCCATGCATGCAGAAAGGCAAATAAGACCCTCGTGATATTTTTCAAGAAGCTCGTTGTCGATACGCGGCTTTCTGTAAAAGCCGTCTACCCACGCGCATGAGATCATTTTTGCAAGATTTCTGTACCCCGTCATATTTTCGCAGAGCAAAATAAGGTGATAAGGCTTGCTGTCGAAAGCATTATCTTTATCGTAAAGCGTTCTGTTCGCAACGTATGCCTCGCAGCCGATTATAGGCTTTATGCCCTGCGCAAGCGCTTCGTGGTAAAACTCTACCGCTGCAAACATATTTCCATGATCTGTCACAGCAACAGCCGTCTGCCCCTTTTTCTTGACGGAGCTTACCATTTCTTTAAGGCGGCATGCACCGTCAAGCAGACTGTATTCGCTGTGAAGATGTAAATGAACGAAAGACATAATTGATCCTCCGATATAATTTTACAGCTCGTCCGACACTTCAAAAATCTTTTTAAGATATTGCCCCGTATAGGAACGTTCGCACTGTGCGACCTGCTCGGGAGTTCCCGTTACAACGATCGTACCGCCGCCGCTGCCGCCTTCGGGTCCAAGGTCTATAATATGGTCGGCAGTTTTAATGAAATCCATATTATGCTCAATTGTCACAACGGTGTTGCCGCTGTCAACAAGCCTTTGCAAAACGTCGATAAGAACATGAACATCGGCAATATGAAGACCAGTCGTCGGCTCGTCGAGGATATAGATCGTTTTTCCGGTTGAACGTTTGGAAAGCTCCGTTGCAAGCTTTACGCGCTGCGCTTCACCGCCCGAAAGCGTTGTTGCAGGCTGACCGAGCTTGATATATCCAAGACCGACCTGCTGGAGCGTACTTATTTTGCGATATATCTTGGGGATATTTTTGAAGAATTCCATTGCTTCTTCCACTGTCATTTCGAGAACGTCGTAAATGCTTTTCCCCTTATACTTTACCTCCAATGTTTCATGGTTA
This sequence comes from uncultured Ruminococcus sp., assembly GCA_902773165.1. GTDB lineage: Bacteria > Bacillota > Clostridia > Oscillospirales > Acutalibacteraceae > RUG592. Next base: position 4,851 of record CACYDO010000168.1, read on the forward strand.
TAACGTTTGCCCTTGCAAACCTCGCAGGGAACGTAAACATCGGGGAGAAAATGCATTTCTATCTTCAGAATGCCGTCGCCCTCGCAAGACTCGCAGCGTCCTCCTCGGACATTGAAGGAAAACCTTCCTGAATTATATCCGCGTATTTTTGCGTCGTTCGTAGAGGCGAAAAGCTCTCTTATATCAGTAAATACGCCCGTATACGTTGCAGGATTAGACCTCGGCGTTCTGCCTATCGGCGATTGGTCAATATTTATTACCTTATCGAGGTACTGCGTTCCTTCTATCCTGGTATGCTTTCCGGCACGTGTTTTTGCGCGGTTAAGCTCGCGTGCAAGATGATTATAAAGTATCTCGTTTATTAAAGACGATTTCCCCGAACCCGAAACGCCTGTTACACAGACAAATGTTCCGAGAGGAATACTGACGTCAACATTTTTCAGGTTATTTTCACATGCACCGATAACAGTCAGGAAATTTCCGCTGCCTTCACGGCGCGTTTCAGGAACAGGAACGAACCGCTGCCTTGAAAGGTACTGCCCTGTGACAGACCTTTTGCATTTCATTATCTTATTGACGTTTCCTGCACAGACAAGCTCGCCGCCATGTACGCCTGCGCCGGGGCCTATGTCTACAATGTAATCCGCGGCAAACATAGTTTCCTCGTCATGCTCAACTACGATGACAGTATTGCCAAGATCTCTTAAATGCTTCAGCGTGCCGATAAGCTTTTCATTGTCACTCTGGTGCAGACCAATACTCGGCTCGTCCAGAATATAAAGCACTCCCATCAGCGAAGAGCCTATCTGCGTTGCAAGACGGATACGCTGGCTTTCTCCGCCCGAAAGTGTTCCCGAGGAACGGGAAAGCGTAAGGTAGCTAAGCCCCACACTGCGCAGAAAATCAAGGCGCGAGCGGATTTCCTTTACGATAAGCTCACTGATTTTTTGATCTCTCTGTGAAAGCTCCAGCTTATCGAGGAAATCAATAGCCTCAACAATGGAGAAATCGCAGAATTCGCTTATATTCAGCCCTCCTACCGTAACGGAAAGAGTTTCCTTAGAGAGCCTTCTGCCTGAGCATTCGTCGCAGGGAATGGCGCTCATGAACGATTCTATTTCCTCTTTTATCCAGGCGCTTTTAGTTTCACGGAAACGGCGCTCGAGGTTATTGATTATTCCTTCAAAAGGCGTTTCATAAGTTCCCTTGCCGTACTCACTCCTGCGAACTATTTTTAGTCTTTCGCCGTCTGTTCCGTATAGTATCTTATGCATGATATCCTTTGGGAGATCTCCGACGGGCGTATCGAGTGAGAAACCGTATTTTTCGGCAAGCGCCTCCATATACATCGCGGCGATCGTGGAGCCTTCCATCGCCCAGCCCGAAGCCTTTATGCCGCCCTGGCGGATAGATTTTCTGTCATCTGGAACAACAAGACCCTCGTCGATCTTCATGAACACGCCAAGACCTGTACATTTGCGGCACGCACCTGCCGGGTTATTGAACGAAAACATTCTCGGGGAAAGCTCGTCCATACTGCCGCCGTGTATCGGGCAGGCGTATTTCTGTGAAAAAATATGATCCTCTCCGTCAATTTCGCTGATAACAATTATCCCGTCTGAAAGAGATGACGCTGTTTCAATCGAATCAGCAAGGCGGCTGCGGATAGATTTCTTTATAACAAGCCTGTCAATAACGATATCTATATTGTGCTTTTTATTCTTTTCAAGCTTTATTTCCTCGTCAAGCGTATACGTTTCGCCGTCTGCACGAACTCTCGTGTAGCCGTCCTTACGGGCTTTTTCAAGAATTTTTGCATGCTCGCCCTTTTTTGCTCTCACAACCGGTGCAAGAACGAGTATTTTTGTGCCCTCATTCATTTCAAGCACCTGATCTACTATCTGATCTACGCTTTGCTGCTCAATTGTACGTCCGCAAACGGGGCAATGTGGAATACCTATTCTTGCATATAAAAGTCTGAGGTAATCATATATCTCCGTAACAGTACCTACGGTTGAACGAGGATTCTGTGACGTTGTTTTCTGATCTATGGAGATTGCCGGAGAAAGTCCGTCAATACTGTCAACATCGGGTTTATCTACCTGACCGAGAAACATTCTCGCATAAGATGAAAGCGATTCAACGTAACGGCGGCGACCCTCGGCATATATGGTATCAAATGCAAGAGATGATTTTCCGGAGCCTGAAAGACCTGTGATAACTACAAGCTTATCCCTCGGGATAGTGACGTCTATATTTTTTAAGTTGTGCTCTCGGGCACCTTTAACAATTATATTCTTTTCGGACAATAATGCACCTGCTCTCTTTTTCGTATACAAATACTGCACCCGAAGAACTCCTCCGGATGCAGTTAATTATTATTCGTTGTTATTCTTCGGTATCGTCCGGCTTATCTTTTTTTACCGGCTTTGATTTTCTGATAGGGTTACCGTTTTCATCACGCTTGATCTTTCTTATCGGTCTGCCCTGTTCGTCGGTCTTTACCTTTTTTTTCTTAACGGGACGCTCACCGTCTGCCGTTTTTTTCGGCTTTTTAGGCATAGCTTCTTTCTCTTCATCTATGTCGGTCTTATCGGCAAATATGCTGAGATCATCGAAGCTTTCAGCCTCTTCGATTTTTTCCGGTTTTTCAGTTTCTTCCGGTTCGGGAACGTAAACGCCCTTCATGATATCATCGAATTCTTTGCCGGAGATCTTCTCTTTGACAAGAAGAACCTGTGCAACTTCATGGAGTTTATCCATGTGAGAAGTAAGGATCTCTGTAACCTTGTCGTAGCCTTCCTTAACGATATCGTAGATCTCGTCATCAATTTCAGAAGCAATCTTCTCGGAATAATTCTTCACATGACCCATATCACGGCCGATAAATACTTCATCGTTGCTCTTTCCGAAAGCGATCGGACCGAGCTTTTTGCTCATACCGTATTTTGTGACCATAGAACGGGCAATATCGGTTGCTCTTTCAATATCGTTTGAAGCGCCTGTTGTGATATCTCCGAAAATCAGCGATTCGGCAACACGACCGCCAAGGAGAACGATTATCTCCTCCTTCATCTCGTTGAAGGAATTGTACATCTTATCCTCGCTGGGCAGCGACATTGTATAACCGCCTGCAAATCCGCGCGGAATAATGGATATCTGATGAACATCGTCTTGTGTTTCGCAGAAATAATGAGCGATAGCATGACCTGTTTCGTGATATGCCGTGATCTTCTTGTTCTTCTCCGTCATTACCTTGGAGCGCTTCTCTGTTCCGACAACGACCTTGATCGTTGCTTCCTCGATCTCCTCCATCGTGATAGCCTTTTTATCACGTCTTGCAGCAAGAAGAGCTGCTTCGTTGAGGATATTTTCAAGGTCTGCGCCTGTAAAGCCTGCTGTCTGGGCTGCGATAACTTTAAGGTCAACATCGGGACCGAGAGGCTTATTCTTTGCGTGGATTTTCAGGATCTCTTCTCTGCCCTTTATCGTAGGCTGAGCCATTACCACCTGTCTGTCAAAACGACCGGGGCGCAGAAGCGCGGGATCAAGGATATCGGGGCGGTTTGTCGCCGCGATCATGATAACGCCGATATTTGCGTCAAAGCCGTCCATTTCAACGAGAAGCTGGTTCAGCGTCTGCTCACGTTCGTCGTGACCGCCGCCAAGTCCTGTTCCTCTCTGACGTCCGACAGAATCGATCTCGTCAATAAATATGATACAGGGGGCGTTTTTCTTTGCCTGATCGAAAAGATCTCTTACTCTCGAAGCACCGACGCCTACGAACATCTCTACGAAGTCTGAACCGGAGATCGAGAAAAACGGAACGCCTGCCTCGCCTGCAACGGCTCTTGCAAGAAGAGTTTTACCCGTTCCCGGAGGTCCCATGAGCAAAACGCCCTTAGGAATTCTTGCGCCGAGTGTATTGAATTTTTCGGGATTTTTGAGGAACTCAACGATCTCCTGAAGCTCCTCCTTCTCCTCATCAGCGCCTGCAACGTCGTCAAAAACGTTTTTCTTTCCGTCGCCGCTGGAATTCTTGATCTTCGCTTTGCCGAAGCTCAACGTTTTATCTCCGCCGAAGCTGCCGGACATTCTGCGCATGATAAAGATCCAAATCACAACGATAAAGATTATCAGACCGATATTCGGAATAATCGACCACAAAACTGCGCTGTCGATAGATTTCTCGATATCGTAGGTGATCTTGCTTTTCGGGTCGTTTACATACTCAGAAACGTCGTCAAGAAAACGCTGAGGGTAAGCAAGAGAGTAGGTAACTTCCTCTCCCTTCTGTTTATCCTTATCCTTCAGCTTGATCTTAAGCTCGCCGCTTTCTGCTTTCAGCTCGAAATGCTCGACCTGACCTTCGCTGAACATTCCGATAATCTCGGAATACTCGTGCTCCTCCTTTGGCGTCTGCATGGCAATAAATGCCGCCAAAAGCAATATCAACACGGGGAAGACGATCCAAAGGACAAGATTTCTCCAGTTTTTGTAACTGTTCTTATTATCCAAGTAAACACTCACTCCTCTTATTTATGTTTATGCATTTATATGCTGA
>CACYDO010000169.1 GCA_902773165.1 uncultured Ruminococcus sp.
AATTCTACAGAAGGGGTAGAAAAATTCACAGTTCTGTGTTATAATGAAATATCATCTCACTCGATCCGTGTGTAGAAGTCGTCCTTACGGCTTCTGTTGCTCTCTTTAGTGGTGAGCAGCACCCTTCTTTCAGGGTCAATTCCATTATAAAAAAAGCCCCCGGTACCCATTGGTGGGCGTCGGTAGGCTACGGTAGGATTCGGTAGATTAACAGAAAGGAAAATGTAAAGTGACATTTTCAGAGTTTGTAAATATGCTTTTCCCCATTATCGGCGCGGGGAGCAGCACTCACGCTTTTACACGATCGATGTTTGATACGATTCTTGACGAGAGCGGACAGAGCATTTTAGACGAGTATTCCGAAGAAACATACAAGGCGTATTACAACGGCAGTACGGGAATATCGAGAATTGCAAAAAAGGTCTGCGCATATATGGAGCCGGAGAACTTCGTCTCGTATATTGATGAATTCCCGGATGCAACGAGGGACTCTTTGTGTGAAGTCTTTAAGGCGTCGATCTCCGATTGTAATTCATACAACATCTCACAGGCTCTTGCAGATTTGTTCGCTGAAATCATAAGAACCGCGGCGGCAACAAAACGCGGTGCTGCAACCAGGACGAAAAAGAAAACTGATGTTGTACCGACAGCTTCTGACGATGATCAGGTTATCGTGGACGCATTAAGTAAGCCGCTGCTGGCATTTGCCGGCGCACTGGAAGCTCAAAAGCATCAGCTCGCCGAACAAATACGGCGGAATAATAAAAAAGCGGATTCATCCGAAGATGAGTCCGATAATACCGAAGCGGAGGTCGTAGATGGCGAAGAGCCATCAGGTGCCGCAGCGGGAGAAAAAACAGTTGTACATCAAACTATAGTAAATCAATATGGAGATCATCCTGTTCACATTGATCACGTCGAGAATTTGAAACTGTAACGGAGGTAATGCGTATGGCAAATGAAATACAAAAGGGATCTGTTCCGGCAATCCCGTCTGCCGGTGCGCCAATTACTCAAGTGAATCAGTATGGGGACCGTTCGGTACATGCGGATCATGTAGAGAATCTGAATGTTACAGTTATTGAGAATCAAGGTTCTCCTACCGAGGACGAAAACGGCGTTCCCTTCGTTCCTCTGACACCAACCAGATATGACAGCACAACCCGGATTATTTACCTCGGAACCGAAGAGGTTAAACTTCCAGTTCAGCTTACACCGCAGAGCAGCATTTCCCCACAGGAGCTTCCGTATGTAAACGCGCTGTGCGAAGTATACGCTGAAAAAATCAACGGTGTTGTGACGCCAGACACAATAGGAACCTTGTCTAACACTCTTCGCAGAAACTTTGCCGAACAGCGCAAAGCCTACTATAGTGCAGAAAGTGTCCATCGTTCGGTACGCGAGGTCTTTTCCGACGGCGATAAACAGTTTCAGGCGCTCAAAACGGATGCTTATGACGGGATTTCCGACACACTCTTTGACGATCGCCACACGAGCGGATACGATCGTCTTCTCGCAGTACTTGATAAGGTTACGAACATTACACTTTCAAAATCCTCGCTTATGAACATAATCGGGCTGATAGCAAATCTTGAAAAGAAAGGCATCTGCCACATTTTGGTGAATGACGGGACAATTAAATCGTGGGTGAATATCGATGAATGATCTTTTCAACACTCCGTTTGAAACCGGGCTGCGTGCGATGCTCATCCTTTCCATCATCCGTTCTGGCGGTATGACAATTGACCGTCTTTCAGCATACGACTTTATAACGATATACGGGAGAGATTTTGAAGTGTCTGATCGGAACCTGCATGGGGATAACAGTTACAGCTTCAGCGAACTATCCTCCAAGCGCTCTGTATGTTCGGAAGGCATCAAGATGTTTGTACTGGATGGGCTTATCGCCGTTAACCGAACTGAAGGCGGTTTTCTGTACAAGCTAACTGCTGCCGGACGCAAGTATATCGGAACCCTTGAGTCCGATTACAAAGAGCAGTATTTAGCTATTGCAGAAACCGTACACAAAAAATATGCACGAAAAAGTGACTCAGCAATCTTAAAAGAAATCAGCGACAAAGCCGTGCAATCGTTAAGGAGGTAGCGATGGGAGAATTCTATATTACCAAGGTGGTCGCTAAA
>CACYDO010000170.1 GCA_902773165.1 uncultured Ruminococcus sp.
CGGAACTAAAAAAAGCCTCTTAAATGCGGCAATTATTTAGTATTTTGTAAAACTTAAATCTTTAGTGTCCCGGAAAAATACAATTTAATTTTTTGGAATCCGAAGGGGTGCAGGGGGCGACCGGAAAGCCCCCTGCATAAATCACAATATACAAGATTAAGATTTTACCAAGTATCAGATTTCAACAAACTGTACCGTAACTAAAAAGAACTTTAAACGCGGCAATTACTTTAGATTACAACAAACTTTACCGGAACTAAAAAACTACCGGAGCTAAAAAAATGGATATAAATAATTACCCTAAGCTTGCCGATGTCCGTGTTGGGGATACGGTGAGAAGACCGGTGCTGGTAGGCGCTGTAAAGGAAGCTGTTGACAAAAACGGAAATACATTTGTTAAGATCACCGTTAAGGACGGTATGACCGATGTAACCGCTATGATGTTCAAGGCAGATAAAAATCTGCTCGAAAGTATGGGCGTTACAGAAGGGTCGGTAGCGGATATCCAGCTTAATATTTCCGATTACAATGGCGCTAAAAGCTATAAAATAGAAAAAATATCTCCTACAAAGGATACATCTCTTTCGGCAGGCGATTTCATTAAAATGCCGCCGCTTGACATAGATCTGATGTACAGCGAGATATGCGAGCTTGTAAAAAGCTCTGCAAACGACTACGGCGGCAAATACACCCCGCTTTCACAGCTTGCACTAAAGATACTTGATGATAAAAAACAGCAGTATATGACCTCGTCAGCCGCCGTTACAATGCATCACAATATACGCAGCGGTCTGCTGTATCACTCATACCGCATGGTAAAAGCCGCCGACGCTATCTGCGGAATTTACAGTAAGCTCGACCGCGAGCTTCTTCTTTGCGGTACGGCGCTTCACGATATCGGAAAGATATGGGAGTACAGCACAAGCCCGCTGGGCGACGCGGAATTTACGTCAAGCGGCGTTCTGTTCGGTCATCTTTATCTCGGTGCTTCTCTTATAAAGAAGTATTCTGCGGCTGATAACTATAATATGGAAAAGGTGCAGCTGCTTACTCACCTGATACTCGCTCACCACGGTACGCGTGAGTTCGGCGCTGTCGTTTGCCCGGCTATTCCCGAGGCATTCGCCCTGTATTACATTGATAACCTCGACGCTAAGATGTATGTGTGCGAGGAGCAGTACGAACAGCTTCCTCCCGGCGCTATCACGGAGAAAAAGCCGTTCGGTCTTGACAACAGGATATACAGACCTGCTATCAGCGAATTTTTTGATGATTAAATGGATCATTAATGCGGCAATTAAATGATCCGGGTAAACGATTATCGTAAAACGTTACGCAAAGCTATGCCTTGGTGCAGGGGCGCTGCGCCTTTGCGCCAAGGAGTTGTTTATTTACGATATCTAGCTGCCAAAGTAAAAAATTAAACATACAAAACTCCCTTCAAAAGCGAAGGGAGTTTTTGTATGTCGAGATAGTCTGCTCGAAAGGGCAGGCTTTTTGTTTTTTGGTTATTATTCGTTTTCTGCCTTTTGTTCCTTTTTGAGATAATGTTCGGCGCGTTTCTTTTTGAAATTCTGATACATCATGTCAATAAAGCTGTAGCCTCGGTTTTCGTAGTCGTATTCGCCCTCACTGTCATCGGGAAGCATGAATTCGAAGTCGTCTCCGCTGTATTTTGCGATGACCTCTTCAAATTCATGGATAAGTCTTTCAGCTTCGGCTGCGTCGGAGAGAAGCACCGCGTCTTCGTTTGTCGGCAGGATAACAGGCTCTTTCATATCGGCAACAGACTTTTCTATGATATCGTATACTTTATAAGCAGAATCCTTGTTGTTGAGCCGTTCGCAGCTTTCCTTCATAGAGCGAAGCCGTTCGGGATATTTCAGCAGATGATATATAGTGTCGGCGGCATTGCTGCGCTTCTTCTCGTGGAGAATATTGTGCAGCTTGTCTTCTGTTGAGGTTTTCTGAATGCTTACGGCAAGATTGTTGTTCGTCAGATATTCCGTGTTGTCGGTTTCCTGACCGGGAATTCCCTTGAACAGCACCATAGGCAGACATGAAGCAAGCGATTCCGTTACTGTAAGTCCGCCCGGCTTTGTAATTATCAGGTCGCAGATGTGCATGTAATTCTGCACTTCATCGGTGAAGTAAATAAGCTTAGTCTTTTTCGTAAGCTTGATTTTCAGCTCACGGCGAAGAGTGTCGTCATGAGTTTCAAAATTCACCTGAATATCGCCGACGCGCATTTCGGGATTGTTGTTGATGATCGTGTTGAATGCGTTGAAAAGCTTCTGATTTCTTCCGGTAATAACGATCACCTGGAAATCAATATCGAGGTCGTTGAGGTTTTCGTATATTTTTAAAATATCGGTAACGCCAAAGCTGCCTGCCATGATAAGAAGAGTGGGGAGCGCCGGGTCAAAGCCAAGCTCCTTTATATGCTCCTCTTTGTGATCGTCCCTTTCAAAGAATACGGGGGGAATGGGGATTCCGACAGGGTGAACGATATTTCTGTCAACTCCGAATTTTTCAAGCTCGTCCACCATCTGTTCGCTTGAAACGATGTATTCGCTCACACAAGGATTTATGTATGACGCGTGTGTACCAAAATCTGTTATAACGGATATCAGCGGAATATTTGTAATGACTGTTTCGCGCAGCTTTGAGCACATGATCGACACAAACGGGTGCGTTGATACCATAACGTCCGGCTTGAACTCGGCTAAAAGGGGAATAAATTTCTTTGCAAAATGCGCGTTGGTGCGCTGAACAAGCTTGTACGTGCCTGTGTCGTTGTTGGACGCACGGTAAAGCAAGCCGTACATCTTCGGCAGCTTCATAGCCGAGAATTTATAGCCCTTAACTACCGCTTTATTAAAATAATGGTTGACATACTCCAGCCCGTCAACGATCATTACTTCATTTTCGGGATCGCGCTCTTTTATAACAGCTTCAAGCGCCTGTGCGGCGCGCATATGTCCTCCGCCTGTTTTTGCGGAAAAAATCAGTACCTTCATGATAAAAAGATCTCCTTGTACAGATAGTTTCCCATGCTTGGGAAAATTTCACTTAAATCTATTATACTACATTTTGGAAACAATATTGCTAATTTTTTATTAACAACTATAAATCAGAAAAACATAATAGTGCGGTTATTACTTCTACAACTAAATAATCGTAAATATACAAATCTTCGTTTTTGCAATCAGCCTGCCATCTTCCTCCCCTCGGAAGGGAAAGGAGGCTTTTAATGCAGGGCGCTGAGCACTACCAGTACTCCTTCGCATGTTCTTTTAAAATTATTGATAAATCATTGCCGAAGTAATAAGCTATCTGCAAGCGAAAAATTGATCTTTGCGAATGCAGCTATATTCGCGGAGACCAATTTTCCTTCACAACAAAGTAAAATCGGAACTGCCTCCCGGCGGTGGCCAAGCGGCCACGGGCTGTTCCGATTAAATTTATGGTAGACGACGACTTATTGCCGCGCATGAACTTATATTAGTGCGTAAGTTATCCGGGCGCTTGCCGTAAGTGTAAAATATTAGTAGGCAACCCAAAACGCGGAGACCAACTGACCGTCACGGTAAAGTAAAACCGGAACCGTCAGCGGCGACACGCCGCGCGCTCGCCCGGCCGGGCAAAAAATGCTTGACTTTTTGTGTGGTGTGTAGTAAAATGGTGAGTGTAAGAAATGCCGGTATGGTGGAATTGGCAGACACAAGGGACTTAAAATCCCTCGGAGTAAAATCCGTGCCGGTTCGAGTCCGGCTACCGGCA
>CACYDO010000171.1 GCA_902773165.1 uncultured Ruminococcus sp.
GCGAAAAATTGTAGTATTCCCAGACCACTTTGAATGGTATCTGCGGTTAAGTCCAGACGATACACCGGAGTCAATTTGTATCGATGGTAAGCGTAAAAACAGTACAAAAATTTCCTCTTTTGGCTTATCACAACACAGGCTGCAATCAACAACAAGTAATTTCAGGTTTACACCTATAAACTGAATAACAAGTGCCTGTCACTTCGGTGACAGGCATTTTTTTCGTTATCGGAACGTGTATTTGATTTCATAGATAATTTTTGCAAGGCAATGAAGATGACGCAGTATTGCGGAAATCAGACCGTAAAGATTGTCTGCTTTTTATCGCAGATCAGTATGAGCAAAATTACGAGGCTAAATTGAGATAACGTCGGCGGCTATACCGAAAAGTTTTCGGTATTCCTCGCAGATACGCGCTGAGATCATTTCGGCTTTATTTTTCTGCACGAGATTAACGGTGCAGCCGCCAAATCCTCCGCCAGTCATTCTTGCGCCGTAAACTCCGTCGGTGTGCTGCGCCGTTTCCGCAAGGAAGTCAAGCTCAGCGCACGACACCTCGTAATCATCGCGAAGCGAAATGTGAGACATATTCATCAGCCTTCCGAATTGCTCCGCGTTACCGTTTTGAAGAGCGGCTGCGGCTTCAAGCGTGCGTGCATTCTCGTAAACAGCGTGTTTTGCGCGTTTTCGGCATATATCGTCGGTTATAGTGTGCTTGTATTTTTCGAATTCTCCGGGAGTAAGACTGCAAAGCGATCCTGCACTGCATACGCTGCGCAGCTGTGCAAGCGCCTGTTCGCACTGCGATCTCCGTTCGTTGTATGCAGACGAAGCAAGCGAGTGCTTCACGCCGCTGTTAATGATAAGTACGGTCGTATCCTTTGGCAGCGGATAATATGAAAATGCAAGCGTTTCTGTGTCAAGCAGTATTGCATTGCCTTTCCTGCCCAGCGCAGACGCAAACTGATCCATTATTCCGCAGCGCACGCCGATGTAATGGTTCTCGGCGTACTGTCCGGTCAGAGCTATGATCTGTCCTGTAACAGGCAATCCGAAAAGCGCACCGATGACCTTACCCGTAACTACTTCGATCGCCGCCGAGGAAGAAAGCCCCGAGCCGTCAGGAAGATCGCCGCAAAACAGCAGATCTGCGCCGCCGCCGATCTCGTAGCCGAAGCCGCACAGCGTTTTTATAACGGAAAAAGGATAACTCACCCAGCCGATATCGTTCCGGCTGTCGTTTAAGGAAATTTCCATAACGCCGTTTTCCGGGAAATTTTCGGAGTAAAAGCGGAATTTTTCGTCACTGCGCTTTTTTGCGGCGCAGTATATGCCCGGGGAAATGGCGCAGGGCATCACGTGACCGCCGTTGTAATCTGTGTGTTCGCCGATCAGGTTTACCCTTCCCGGCGCAAACTCCGTAATATCGGGTTCGCCGCCGTAAACCGTGCGGAAAAGCTCGCTGCAATGCTGTTTCATATGTATCTCCTTTTTTTATTTTTACTCCTCGTATACGCGCTTTTATGGGGCGCCGGAGCTCGGCTGCCGCCTCGGTCGGCGCTTCTGCTGCGCCGAGGTCTTCGCCGGAGACCCGCGCTCCCCCTTCGGAATCATCTTTCTATGAGAATTTATTTTGTCTTTACTATAACTCCAAAACGCGGAGATCAGCTTTCCGCTATTTTGACCACGTTCGGAACAGGCAGCTTTATTGAAAAAAGCTTGGCAAAAACTTTAGCTGTGTTTACTTTGCTTCTATATAATATATCCTTGCGGCAAAATCCGGGAACATACGCACATTTTCATTATACCCCGTACCGGAAAATGCAGGCTTTAGCAGCACGCCCGAGTTCATCAGCATTTCCCCCGCGGCGGTGAGATCCTCTTGTTCCCCGTTCATCTTTACCGCCTTCGCAATAACATTGTGAACGAGAGAATCCTGCTTAACGTGTATCGGCGCCATAGTGTTGATAAGGCTGCCGAATTGCTTTACATTTACCCTTTCGGGAATGTTGTAAAAATGATACGTCAGCGCCGGGTCAAGCCCCTTCGGGAAAAGCCTGAGATCTTGTGTGTTTGCTTCCGCAAGAACCTGTACAGCCGCCATGACCGCGCGTTTTTTGTCGGGAGATACGCAGCAGACGCTGTGAACGCTGCCGCTTGAGCAGCGGTAAAGCTGACCGAATTGGAAAACATCTCTCCATTCCTTGTAACGGCTTATCTGTTCGGAGATTATCCTGCGGTCTTCTGCGTTTAAGTCGCGCACATCGCATTCATATCCGTATGCACCGAACGCAGCCACAGCAAAGCGCGTTGAAAGCGGCGTTTCGCGCAGTGTCTGATGGTTGGGGCTTGCGGCTGTGTGCGCGCCGATACAGCTTTGCGGATATCCGTAGCTGTACCCCTCCTGTATGGTAAGACGGCTTATCGCGTCGGTGTTGTCGCTGCCCCATATCTGCGGAAAATAACAGAGTATTCCCGGGTCAAAGCGGTTGCCGCCCGAAGCACAGCCCTCAAACAGAATGTCGGGAAACGCCTCTGTAAGTTCCTTCATAATGCGGTACAGACCGCAGATGTACCTGTGCGCTGCTTCGCCCTGCCTTTCGGGCGGAAGGTTCGGCGCGTAGACGTCGGAAAAAATTCTGTTCATGTCCCATTTTACGTAGGAGATCTTTCCCGACGAAAAGACCTTCTTCATTTTTTTGATAATGCAGTCTGTTACCTTGGGGTCTGCAAGATTGAGTATTCGCTGATTTCTGCCCTCGGAGTGAAGCTTGCCGGGAATCTCCATGACCCAGTCAGGGTGCTTTCGGTAAAGCTCGCTGTCGGTATTCACCATTTCTGGTTCGACCCAAATGCCGAACGACATATCCATAGCGGCGATCTTCTTTGATATTCCCTCAATGCCCTTTGGCAGCTTTTTTAAAGACGGTTTCCAATCGCCGAGAGAATGGCTGTCGTCGTTTCGTTCGGCAAACCAGCCGTCGTCAAGAACGAAAAGCTCTATTCCCAGATCTTTTCCCGATCTTGCAAGCGAAATAAGCGTTTGCTCGGAGATGTTGAAGTAGCATGCCTCCCAGCTGTTGAGCAGAATCGGGCGCGGAGTATGCTTGTATTTTCCGCGGACAATATGCTCACGGATAAAACGGTGCATATTTATGCTCTGACCCGTAAACCCGTCGGGCGAAAACGTCATGATCGCTTCGGGCGCTTCGAGATCCTCCCCCGGTTCAAGCAGAAAGCTGAATCCCTGCGGCTGTATTCCGCCGACTATCCTTGTTTTCCCGAATGCGTTAACCTCGGCGCAGGAATAGTGGCTGCCGCTGTAAATGAGGTTAAAGCCGTAGCAGTCGCCTGAATCCTCTGCGGTGTTTTTGTCGTGTACCATAAAGAATGGATTTGCGCGGCTCGACGAGCAGCCTGCGCGCGATTCGCAGACGAGCTTTCCTGCTGTCAGAACGGTGGTGGTTTTATTCATCTCACGCGCCCATGCGCCGTGAAATGTCGTAACGGCTAAGTCGTTTTTTGGAATATCGAGCTGAAAGCTCATGAGCCGCTCTATTCTCACAGACGATTCGCCTCGGTTTTCAAGCCGTGCGCTTCGCGTGATAACGTCGCACCCGGGGTACACGAAATAATGAAGCTCCAGCGTCAGAACGTCATATGTCAGCGTTACGCATAGGTGCTCCGTTTTTCCGTCTTCGGAGTACGAGCCGGGCAGCGTCGCAAAACCGGGCTTGCTGTCGGTTATTTCTGCTTTGGTGTACGTAAAATCGGTTGTGCGGCTGCCGTCGGGATATACAGCTTCGATAAAAGGCTCGCGTATATCGCCGTGACCCTGCGCAGATATCTCGTAGCATTCGTCCTCGGGTATCTCCGGGGGGATATCCTTTGAATATACAATAACATTTCCCGGCTCAAATTCACGTTTTTTGCGCAGGATATCTATCTGTTCTGCCGTATCTGTTTTAATGTATCTGCCGTAATAAATGTGTTCAAGATGACCCGACGGCATTACCGCGAAAATATACGTGGTGTTTTCCGTATCGAGCACGAACACGGGGTGTTTGCCTTCCAGTTGTCTTATCATGCTTCATCACCCTGCATTTTTGAAACCTTTTCGGATATCTCCCTGATCTTGTCGTCGTTGAGAATGAATTTTTTCCTGAATACAATAACGGCGATGATAAGACCAACGATCGGAATGACCGCCATTGTCATTCTCAGACCCACCTTTGCGCTTTGTGAAACGGCGAGGGAAAGGTCTGTTGTCTGTTCGGCTTCTGTTGTAGCCGCGTCGCTCAGGTTATTTATCTGCAAGCAAAGGGAAGCCGCAAACGCCGCGATTCCCGAAGCAAGCTTTACAACGAACGTCTGCATTGAGAAGATAACGCTCTCGTCGCGGCGCTTGTTTTTCAGATATCCGTAATCCACCGTATTTGCCAGGAAAACGGTTGTGAGAATGTTCATTATTCCGCTTGCCGCAAAAATAAGGAATCCGGGAACAAACAGAATGTAAACATTGCTCATAGATGTAAACGTCAGCGCAAGCAGCGCCCCGTAGCCGAGTATCGCCGAGCCAAGCCCGATGTAGAAAATTGCGGTGTTCGAGAATTTCCTGCGCATAAGCGGATACAGTATCATCATTGAAAGAACCTGCATAGCGCCGCCGAACATATTGAAAAGCGTGTAGCTTTTGTACCAGTCTGTTCCGCCGAAATCGTATTTAAAGAAATAAATGACAAGATTAGACGTGATGTATACGGCGCAGTTGATAAGAACGATAGTCACAACTACCGTAAGCGCCTGATCGTTCTGGATCAATGCCTTGAACATCTGCCCGACGGAAACGGTCTTCATTTCCGCCGTGGAACGCTCCTTGATGTTAACGCAGGTCAATATCGTGAATATTACGAAAAGCGCCGCTATGATAAGCGCAAAGCAGCGGAAACCGATTATTTCGATCTCCTTCGGAGTGCTTCCGCCGAACATTTTTCCCAAAGCCTGCACCGCCATCACAGTAATTACCATGATTATCGCAGAGCCTACGCCGGCTGCGCTTCTTGCAAGTGTGGTGAGGTTTTCTCGTTCCTTGCCGCCCTCCGTAAACGCAGGTATCATAGACCAGTAGGGAATATCCATCATCGTGTACGTAACTCCCCATAAAATGTACGCAGTCGCGGCATATGCCGTAAGACCGGCCGCATTCAGCGACGGCGGCGCTGAGAACATCAGCGAAAGTATCAGCGCGTTCGTGACAGTTCCGATAAGCAGCCACGGGCGGAATTTGCCCCAACGCGTTTTCGTTTTCGCAACGATAACTCCCATTATCGGGTCGTTAAAAGCGTCAAATATCCTCGCGATAAGCAGAATAATTCCCATCGCAACGGCGCTTACACCCATGATGTCCTGATAATAATAAAGTACGTAGGTAGCCGAGAGCATATATACCATATCCTTGCCCACAGCGCCCAGCGCGTAGGAAAGCTTTGCCCCCGTTGAAAGCTTTTGTTTTCCGCTCATATGATCTACTCCTTCCTGTATTCGTTTGACTATTATGCTCTTTTCATCTCCGCAGCCAGCTTGACCGCCTTGTAAGCGCCGTCATATACGCCTGTGGATTTATTTTGTATTATGCAGCCGCACATCTGCTCCATAATATAATCGTCATTCATGAACATATCTATCATTTGCAGCGTGTGAGGAATGTCCTCGCATTCCAATGAGCCGTCGCCGATCTGTGCGGAATGTATCGCGCCCCAGCGCTCGTGTCCGCCTATATGGCGCAAAAACAGCTTTGGTATCGGATAGAACACAAGCTCGCTCGGCTTTGTTGCAATAACGTCGGCAGAGCGCATTAACAGATTCGTGCAGTAAACCGCCTCGAATATACCCTCGTGCCAGAATGCGTGAATACCCTCAACGTGACCGTCAACAGCGTCTGAGCAGAATTTCACCGTGTCTTCCCAATTGCCGAAATGCTTAACGCTGATGTCGTCAAGTCCGTCTATCTGCTGAGAAAGCTCCTCCCAGACGTTTTTATAATCGCCGACATTGATGTAAAGAGCAGCTTTTTTCGCCTTGATCGCCGGCAGCAAATGCTTGATTATCGCAGCGAACAGCTCACGCTGCGCGCCTGCGCCGCCTATCGTCAGCAGAAAACGCATAGGCTCTGCGCTATGCTTTCTTTTTAGTCTTGAAGCGCAGTCAACGTCAATATTTGAAACAAGCTCGTGGTCAACGTAATGACCGACATAGCGAAGGCTGTCGGCAGGCATAGGCTTTAAGATATCCTTTCCCTGCATTCCGTCAAGCATTCTGTATCCAAGATACGCGTGGTATGTCTGCACGGTGTGAATGCTGCCCTCGGCAAGGTGAAGCGCCATCGGCCAGTCGTCCGGAATAGCGTTGACTACATACTTCATGCCGGCGTGAAGAGCAGCCTGAGCAGGCCACACATGCGTTCCGATGACCGGAAGCTCTTTGGGGATATTCCTGAAAACAGGCGCCATCAGCTCGGCTTTTTTCTGATCGGACGCATTGTATGTCAGCTGACGAAAGCCCTCGTAATTGAGCGGCTCCCACACAAGGCGGTTGAAAAGTCCGAATTTCTGAGAAAGACGCGAGCCGAGAGAGTACAGATCGTTCTGCGCGCCGATGACCTTAGTGCAGGTCGTTTCCGGGAAGGAATTCAAGTCCATCCAGTACGGCGTATATCCCAAGGCGTGCGCCGCAGAAGCAATAGCCATAGAAATTCTGTAATGGCCGAAGCCCATTCTGATATTGCCTACGATAATGCCCTTCTCCTCATCAAAGGGAATATCTCCCTTCCCCTCACCAACGCGGACGTCGTAAACCCCCAGAACGTCGCCAAGGCAGTTATTCCGAACAAGCTTAGCAGGATAATCGCGGTCACTGTCATCGCCGAACTTTTTCTGATAGCTGCGTTTAGAGCGCTCGGCTTTTTTTACGGAAGAAACGGCGATTTCGTTGCCGAATATGATTCGGGATCTGTCGGTCATAGAGAAAACTCCTTTCCATTATAAGATGAAATACAGACAGAGAATATATGTATAATAATTTTAAACAGATTAGTATAATTTAATACAGATTATACCATGGACGATCAAGAAAATCAATAGCCAGGGTCGGCAACCGCCGACAGGTAGTTCCGGCGGCGTGTCGCCGCTGACCGTTCCGATTTTACTTTCCATGACGGTCAGTTGGTCTCCGCGTTTATGGTGAGAATTAGGATTTTAGTTATTAAAAAACACAGATTTAAACCTCAAATTCTCCCGAAGTGCAAAACAGCCTTACTTTTATTAATAAATCACACACAATTTATTCAAATTGCTACTTTTAAAAAAATCAGAAAATTCTTGTTGACACCACGAGGAAATTGTGATAATATATATAAGCACTCTTCGGGAGCGACTGACAAAAACAACTGAAATTCTTAGAATTCAAGCCGTTTTTCAGCGCTTTTGCATGAGAGGATATCAAGTCGGATTTAAAGTTAAGAAAAAGAAATTTTAAAAAAATTTCAAAAATCTCTTGACAAAACGAAAACGACATGATATAATAAATAAGTCGCTTGACGAAAGAAAAGCGGCGCCAAGGACTTTGAAAA
>CACYDO010000172.1 GCA_902773165.1 uncultured Ruminococcus sp.
CGTTCGCACTGCAACAAGTGTCATGCGCGGCAGTATGCTATGGCTTTTAAAAAACTATAGCGGAACTGCCCGTGGCCGCCTGGCCACTGACGACAGGAAGTTCCGATTTTGCTTTACAACAAGGGTAGTTGATCTCCGCGTTTCACAACTTGTATTTAATATATTTGCAGAAACCAACTTTCCGCCATTCAAAGTAAAGCGTAACTGTCAGTGACTACACGCTGCATTGATTTACACTTCTATTCAGATAAAAAAGGCGCACAGCAGTGCCGTCCGGTGTTACATCGGGCGGCACTTGCTATTTTCATATAAATTTTATCGCAAAGCTTTTGCTTCAACAACGCTGCATTTAACATCTACAGATACTATCGCGGACGAAAGCGCGTTCCCGTAATCATTTTTATTCTCAAAGCTGTCAGTTATATTCTTAGGCAGAGTTATTCCGAAGCCGTAAATATCGCATCTTTCCCCGTTTATCATCTTTTGCGTATTTTCCTCCAGCAGTCGTTTAAAATACTGCTCAAACACACGCTGTACAACTTCATTTTCCACCTGACGCGGATTTTCCGTTGCGCTGAGCTGTGGGCTGCACACAACGTCAAAAAACAGTCTGCCGTCCTTTATCCCCGAGCTTACGTCTGTTTTACACTTATTAATCTCGCAGGCGATATCGCCCAGCGTTATCACTGATTCGCTGTCTATCCCGGTAAGCATACAGTATGCCAGATATCCGTCTTTGTCAAGCAGCTTTGCTTCCTGCTCGGATATATATGCCGCCGATGACAGGCGAACCTCATCTCCGATGATCCCAAGAACGGCGGCAGACGGCGTTTCTGTTTTTGAAAAAAGGCTGTTATTCATGCTCATAACAGTAAACAGATTATCCTGCTGCGAGCTTGACGGCGATATGCTTGTAAGGTGATCTATGGGGACTATTTCTCCGTTTTTCGAAAACGAAAGCAGCTCCATCGCCGTATTTTCGCTCAGATAAAACCGTGTTGCAGGGCGCGATTCACTGTAGCTGACAAAGTAATCGAGCAATGAGGAAATATCGCCCGACGCTGTTTTTCTGCCTATAACAACGGCGGAATTCTGCCCTAAAAACGGTTCGCTTCCGGTGCTGTCCTTGAGCTTGCCTATCGCCTCGCTGACACTTTTTCCTATTACTGAGATCACGCGGTTGACCTGCTTATCTCCGTCGGAATAGTTGTCGATATACTGAACGGTTACGTTAAGCATTTCGCCCTCTTTGTCTATGCCTACGCCCTTAATTATCATTCTGTCCTGAAGCTGAACGTTTTCACAGCCCGATAAAAATACAGCGATAATACACATCGCCGTAAACGCTGAAGCGCCGCGGAGCGCACGAAGCCTTCTTTGAGAACGTCTTACGGAAAGCGCCGATATCACTGGAAAAGCTGCGCAGAACAATACTGCGGCTGCCGCCATTATCCTGCGATCGGTAAGAATACGGCAGAAGGCATCGGAATGCATTGCCGCAAAAACCGCCGCTCCGACAACCGCGGCTGCGGCTGTATTTGTTTTTACCGAGCTTTTTTCTCCGAACAACAGCTCACCCGATCTGCCTGTCGCGCAGAACAAAAGCGCAAGCGCTGTGAATATCCCTATCGTGCGCGCACAGAGGAACAGCACATCAAGCCGCGTGAACGCCCCGACTCCGGCGCTTTGTGCCGCAGCATAGAACGGAAAGCGTACAAAATGAGCGTAATCTCCAAGCACTCCCAGAGATATCAGAGAAAATATTGCTAAAAAACCCGAACATAAAATTCCGTAAAGCAGCACCGGCATTCTGCGTTTTCGCGGAAGCTGTCCCGGAAACATGAAAAAAACAGGAATTACAGCCAACTGAGAAAACGCCGCGCAGACTGCCGGGAAAATATCTCCCGAATTTACCGAAGCGGAATAATAATTCGCCGGATTTGTGCGCAGCGCCAGCAAAATACAGCCGAGTATATCAAGAAATGCGGTTACAACAAAGAAGATTGCAGCACAGCGGCAAACATTCACAATACCGCGTCTTGCCGCAGCAGCGGCCGCAGCAATCAGTGCGGCGATAAACGCCGCGAAGCGAATACTCAGATGAGTAAACGACGCAAGAAACAGTGAAAATTCCGTAAGCATTGCGCAAGCCGCAAACAAGAAGAACAGCATATACAGCGCCGTGGATAAAACTCCGAGACGCACAGGAAATTGCTCCTCCTCACCGTCGCGCTCCCTGAGAACAGAGGAAAGAAAGAAAACTATCATAAATACAATAGTCTGCGCCGCGGCAAATGCGGCAAGCTCCGCCTTTCCCCCACTGTACGCCGAATAAAGAAAAGCCGGAAAGGCTCCGCATATCGACAGCGCCGCAAATAATCCGAAACCCGGCACACGCCTTGCAGCCTCCATTACTGTCCCTCCTTTTTCGGGATAAATCTCTTTCGGGAAAGCACGCTCCACGGCGCTCTGACAACAACATCTCTCAGTCCGAACGGGTCAAGCGGCGCGATCGGCAGCATAAACGGAACGCCCATGCTTTCCTTTGAACACAGATCGGCAGTCATCACACAGATCATCAGCGTTATCCCCCACATTCCCCATATTCCTCCAAAAATAATAAACAGAAACCGCAGCACGGATATCGGTGCATACAGGTCGGGAATCACGTATGAACAGATGACCGTAAGCGCAACTATCATCAGCGTGGGCGC
>CACYDO010000173.1 GCA_902773165.1 uncultured Ruminococcus sp.
TGGTAAATATTCTTGTAGAAACAATGAGTCAGCTCGGCTAATCGTTGGGAGTTGTTTTTATGCAGTCATCAGAGGTTATTTCTGTCAATATCTGGCAGATCATCATATCTATACTTAACCTTTTGATCTTGTTTCTGATCCTGAAAAAGTTCCTCTACAAGCCCGTTCGTGCGATGCTTGCCGAACGTCAGAGCGCGATCGACAACGATCTTAAAAGCGCGAAAGAGGCGGAAAAAGAGGCTATGAAGAGCAAGAAGCTCTACGAAGAAAAGCTCAGGGGCGCGGACGAGGAAGCCGCTTCTATCGTTAAGGAAGCCAAGAAGAAGGCGGAGCGAAAGAGCGACAAGATCGTAAGCAGCGCCAAAGAAAAGGCGGACGGTATCGTTAAGCAGGCGAGAGCCGACGCAGAGCTGGAGTTTCAGAAGGCTCAGTCTGATATCAGACATGAGATCACCGAGGTATCGGCGCTTCTCAGTGAGAAGATCCTCGAAAGAGAGATCAACGCCGACGACCACAGACAGCTTATTGATTCGTTTATTGAGAATTTAGGTGACGACTATGACGGAAACGAGTAAGGAATACGCGCTGGCTCTGTTTACGCTCGCTGCCGAGGAAAATATGCTCACGGAGGTTTCCGAAGGGCTGAAGCTTGTTATCTCACAGCTTCGGTCAAACCCCGGCTACGTCGATTTTTTAGCCTCGCCGAACATCTCCGTCAACGACCGCCTTTCGGCGATTGACGACGCATTCGGAGGATCTGTCTGCGAATACGTGCTGTCCTTTTTAAAGATACTTTGTCAGAAGGGCAGTATCAGAAGCGTATATAAGATTGTAAGCGATTTTGACGATATGTTTAAGGCTTCACAGGGCGTTGCGACAGCGAGGGTTATCTCTGCCGTTCCGCTCAAAAAAGCCGAAAAGGAAAAGCTCAAAACAAAGCTTGAAAAAATGTGCGGCAAAACAGTCGAGATGGAGTGTATTCACAGCAGCTCGGTGCTCGGCGGAATCATCGTTTACGTTGACGGCAAGGTGCTTGACGGCAGCCTCAGACGCAGGCTGCACGATATAAAGGAAGTGATAAACAAATGAGCCGTAAGCCTGAGGAGATCAGCAGTATTATTAAAAAGCAGATCAAGGATTACAGATCTAAAATAGAGATGGCGGAAACAGGTACGGTAGTGCTTGTCGGCGACGGTATCGCGCGAGTTTACGGTCTTCGCGAATGCATGGCGAGCGAGCTTCTTGAATTTGAAGACGGCTCCTACGGCATGGCGCAGAACCTTGAAAGCGAAACGGTTTCGGTTGCCGTTCTTTCCGACACAAATAATATCAGAGAGGGTACAACGGTCAGAAGAACAGGAAGAGTTCTTTCCGTTCCGGTCGGCGAGGCTCTTCTCGGAAGAGTAGTCAACGCTCTGGGCGAGCCGATAGACGGCAAAGGTCCTGCGGACTGCACTAAAACAAAGCCGATAGAGGCGGAAGCCCCCGGTATTATCGAAAGAAAAAGCGTATCTAAGCCGATGCAGACCGGTATAAAGGCGATAGACAGTATGATACCTATCGGACGCGGTCAGCGTGAGCTTATCATCGGCGACCGTCAGACCGGTAAAACGGAGATAGCTGTCGATACGATCATCAACCAGAAGGACACAGGCGTTCTGTGTATTTACGTTGCGATCGGACAGAAGGCAAGCTCCGTTGTTCAGCTTGCAAACGAGCTTGCAAATGCAGGCGCAATGAAATATACGATCATCGTTTCTGCTTCTGCGGCAGACAGCGCTCCGCTTCAATATATCGCGCCGTATACGGGCTGCGCTATGGCGGAGTATTTCAGAGAACAGGGCAAGGATGTTCTTATTGTTTATGACGATCTGAGCAAGCACGCCGTTGCTTACCGTGCGCTTTCTCTGCTTATCCGCAGACCGCCGGGACGTGAGGCTTACCCCGGAGACGTTTTCTATCTCCATTCCCGTCTTCTTGAAAGGGCTGCATGTGTTGCTCCCGAGTTCGGTGGCGGCTCTATCACCGCGCTGCCTATCATTGAAACGCAGGCAGGCGACGTTTCGGCGTATATTCCCACAAACGTTATTTCCATAACTGACGGTCAGATATTCCTCGAAACAGAGCTTTTCCATTCCGGCATCATGCCGGCTATCAACCCGGGTATCTCCGTAAGCCGTGTAGGCGGTTCTGCACAGCTTAAAGGTATGAAAAAGGTTTCGGGTGAGTTGAAGCTGCTTTATTCGCAGTACAGAGAGCTGCAGGCGTTCTCGCAGTTCGGCTCAGACCTGGACGCAGATACAAAAGCGCGTCTTGCTTTGGGTGAGAGAATTGTTGAGGTCCTTAAACAAAACAGAAATGCGCCCGTTCACGTTGGCTGTCAGGTTGCGATAGTATACGCTGTAACGAACGGATATCTGAACGATGTTCCCGTGGAAAAGGTGCATGAATACGAGGAGAAGCTTTACGAAAAGCTTCGCACCGAAAATCCCGATTTCTTAAAACGGATCGAGGACGGCTACTTTGAAGACAGCGATATCGAGTCGCTCAAAACAACGCTCAAAGAGATGAAGAGGTGATACTGTGGGAGCAGATACAAAAGCGCTTCGCACCAGGATCAAAAGCGTTGATTCCACGCTTCATCTTACTACGGCGATGGGCTTCGTTGCAGCTTCAAAGATACGCCGTGCAACGGAAAGCATGAACAAGAGCCGCCAGTATTCAAAGGCGGTGTCACAGATAGTAAAGCAGCTCACAGCAAGTCCCGAATGCCGTAAAAGTCCGTATATCTGCGGAAATGACAGCCACAAAACGAAGATCATCGTAATTGCAGGCGACAGAGGTCTTGCAGGCGGCTACAACGCAAATGTTTTTCGTCTGGCAAAGACTTTTCCGGACGCGGAATTTGTTCCCATCGGCAAAAGAGCCTGTGAACGCTTTGGCAGCGGCTTTATGTCTTCTGAGTATTTTTCTCTCGAAGACGGCGCTCAGCTTTCAAAGGAGCTTTGCCGCGAGTTTACGGAGGGAGAATTTTCCAGATTGGGAATTATTTACACGAAGGCTATCTCCGTAATGACACAGGAGGCTGATATCAAGTGGATACTGCCCCTGACTGTGGAGAAAAAGAGCAGCGGCGGCGCGGATACTATCTTCGAGCCGGACGAGCTGACTATTCTCAATACGGCGATCCCCGAATACATCAACGGAAAGCTGATAGGCTGCGTTCGCGAGAGCTTCTGCGCAGAGGTTGCCGCACGCCGTATGGCGATGGATTCGGCAGGCAAAAACGCGCGCGCAATGATCGACGATCTGCAATTGCAGTATAATCGTGCGCGTCAGGGCGCTATCACGCAGGAGATAACAGAGATCGTGGCAGGTGCAGGCGAGAGCTGATTTTTGATTTAAATAAAGGAGTGAGCAAATTTGGCAAATGCTCAGAAAGGCACCGTGTCGCAGGTAATGGGACCGGTCGTTGACGTCAGATTTGACGAGGGTCAGCTTCCGGCAATTTACAACGCGCTCACGATGCAGATAAAGGAAAGAACGCTGACGGTAGAGGTCGCACAGCATATCGGTGACAGAACTGTTCGCTGCATTGCAATGGCGTCTACCGACGGTTTAAAAAGAGGAACTCCCGTAACGAACACGGGCAAGGCTATCAGCGTGCCGGTTGGCAAGCAGACGCTGGGAAGAATTTTCAACGTTTTAGGCGATACGGTAGATATGAAAGAGCCTCCCAAGGACTGCGAGCGCTGGAATATTCACCGCGCAGCGCCGGAGTATGACGAGCTTTCAACGTCTACGGAGATTCTCGAAACAGGAATTAAGGTCATTGACCTGATCTGCCCCTATTCAAAGGGCGGTAAGATCGGTCTGTTCGGCGGCGCAGGCGTTGGCAAGACCGTTCTCATCCAGGAGCTCATCAATAACGTTGCCAACCAGCACGGCGGCATTTCGGTCTGCACCGGTGTCGGCGAGCGTACCCGCGAGGGCAACGACCTCTATAACGAGATGAAGGAGAGCGGCGTTCTCGAAAA
>CACYDO010000174.1 GCA_902773165.1 uncultured Ruminococcus sp.
CAACGCATGGAAATTCAATGTTCCCCTTGTAGTATCCACAACAACGTTTGCGTTTAATCAGCTCTCATCAAAATACATGAAAAACAGCCCTGCGGAATTGTTTGACATGGTCGGCGGTCTTCCTATCATCGGCAAGGAGCTGAAAACTCTCGAGCCCTACGGCTATCACGTAAAAAAACCGCTGGATCTCGTTCAGAGCAACAATCAGACCGATTCCATCGTTTACACGTCCGAGAGATTCCAGCCGTATTCGGAAACATTTTCCGATCACTACACATTTGTAGGTCCCTCCGTTTTCAGCGATAAAACGCCGAACAAATCGAAAAAGCGCCCTCTTGTTTATATCTCTATGGGTACGATTCTCAACGAAAGACCCGATCTGTATAAAAAATGCATTGAAGCGCTCAAAGATATGGACGTAGATGTTATAATATCCTGCGGCAAAAATACTGACATCAAATCTCTCGGCACTCTTCCCGACAACATCAAGGCATACCCCTACGTCGATCAGCTTGACGTACTTTCCCGTGCAAGCGTTTTCATGAGTCACTGCGGAATGAACAGTGCTTCGGAAAGTATGTATATGGCTGCGCCGATGGTGCTTTTCCCGCAGACGAAAGAACAGCACGCCGTTGCAAGAAGGATCTCGGAGCTTGGCGCAGGTACATATCTGAAAAAAGATTCACCCGAGGAGATACGCCGCGCGTTTGAGGAGATACTAAACAATTCAAGCTACGCAAAAGCAGCCGAAAAATGCAGCAAGGATTTCCGCTCATGCTCTGGTCCCAAGGGTGCGGCTGAGTTTATTGAGAATGCACCGCACAGCTCCGATGGATTTGATTTTCTCGCCGAGCTTAATAAGAAAAACGTTCCTGTTCGTGTAGTATACTGGATCATCATAGCGATCATCGCCATTCTTTTCGGTATTTTTGTCACAAGGAAATTTGTATGGCTCATCTGCGTTGTTGCAGGATTTATCTACACGCCTATCGGCAACGCATTCCAGGAGGTCTTTTACAAAAAGCTTTCTGCGGAGAGAAAGGGAAAACAAACTAAAAACAAATAACCGTAAAAAACCGCCTTACGAAATGTAGGGCGGTTTTTGTTGCTGATTAAATTCAAAAAAGCTGCCGGCAAAACGCTGACAGCTTTTTATTATTTATGTTGTTGTATTAATCCTGTGAAGCAGAATCAGCTGAGAGATTCTCCTCCGTGCCTGCTTCATCGGAAGATTCTGTACTCTCCAGAGTAATGGAGTTATAGCGGTTCATACCTGTTCCGGCAGGAACAAGCTTACCGATAATTACATTCTCCTTCAGGCCGAGAAGCGGATCTTCCTTGCCCTTGATCGCTGCGTCGGTAAGAACTCTCGTTGTTTCCTGGAAGGACGCCGCGGAAAGGAACGAATCCGTAGCGAGAGAAGCCTTTGTGATACCGAGAAGAAGCTGGCTGTAATCGCACTCGTTCTTGTAACGAACGTCTTCGCTTCCAAGCGCTTCAATAATAGCTTCGTTGCCGCTTTCAACAGCCTCTTCGATCTCTTTGTTTTTAAGTCTGATCGCGTCGCTTTCGGAGAACTCGGGGCTTTGCTCGTAGGTATTGATCTTGATAAGCCCTGCAAGTTTGCTGTCAAGCTCTTCATTGTGTCTTCTGATCTCCTCGTTCGCTGCAAGAACCTCGTTTCTCTCGGCATTAGTGCCGGTGAAGAAATTCGTGTCGCCGCTGTTTTCGATCTTGACCTTCTTCATCATCTGACGAACGATTACCTCGATGTGCTTGTCATTGATCTCAACACCCTGCATACGGTACGTCTTCTGAACCTCCTGGATAAGGTAGTTCTGAACGTCGTCTGCGCCGAGAATCGCAAGAATATCATGCGGATTTGAAGCACCCTCGGTGATCTTGCTTCCCTTTTCGATATATGCGCCTTCTTCGACGATAGCTCTCGAACCGAAGGGGATAAGGTACTGTTTCTCCTCGCCCGTTTCGCTGTTTCTGACAACAACGTGCTGGCTGCCCTTGATGATCTCAAAGCGAACGTCGCCGGAGATCTCGGAGAGAATAGCCAAATGCTTAGGCTTACGTCCCTCGAAAAGCTCCTCGACACGCGGAAGACCCTGTGTGATATCCTCGCCGGAAGCAACGCCGCCGGTATGGAACGTTCTCATTGTAAGCTGTGTACCCGGCTCACCGATGGACTGTGCCGCGATGATACCTACGGCTTCGCCGACTGTTACAGGCTGACCGTTAGCCAGGTTAGCACCGTAGCACTTTCTGCATACGCCGTGCTTTGCGCGGCAGCCGATAACGGAACGAACCGTGATCTTCTGCGTGCCTGCGTCTACGATCTTAGCTGCGTCAGAAGACGTCATCAGCTTCTCCTTAGATACAATGACCTCGCCTGTATCCTTATCTACGAAATCATCAAGCAGATATCTGCCGACAAGTCTTTCGGAAAGGTTCTCGATAAGCTGCTTGCCTTCCTTGATGTCGAAGATCTCCAGACCGCTTTTTGTTCCGCAGTCCTCTTCGTAGATGATGACCTCCTGAGATACGTCTACAAGTCTTCTTGTAAGGTAACCCGAGTCGGCTGTACGAAGAGCCGTATCGGCAAGGCCCTTACGTGCGCCTCGTGAAGAAATGAAGTATTCGAGAATATTAAGACCTTCACGGTAATTAGCTCTGATCGGAATTTCGATCGTCTTACCCGATGTATTCGCAATAAGTCCGCGCATTCCGGCAAGCTGTCTGATCTGGCTCATACTGCCTCGAGCACCCGAGTCAGCCATCATATAGATAGGATTGTATCTGTCCAGGTTGCCCTGAAGAGCTGCCGTTACATCGTCTGTAGTCTTTTCCCAGATTTTAAGAACTCGT
The DNA here is from genome assembly GCA_902773165.1 of uncultured Ruminococcus sp. Classification (GTDB taxonomy): domain Bacteria; phylum Bacillota; class Clostridia; order Oscillospirales; family Acutalibacteraceae; genus RUG592. Next base: position 2,878 of record CACYDO010000174.1, read on the forward strand.
CCGTAGCGCTCGTTGTTGGAGAGAAGACCCATGTTGTACATGCTGTAAACCTTATCTACCTTCTTCTCTGCCTCGGCAATAAGCTCCCTTTTCTGCGGCGGGATACTTGCGTCACAGACCGCTACGGTAATGGCGCTCTTAGTCGAATATTTATAACCCTCGGCCTTAATTGCGTCAAGCACTACGCTCG
>CACYDO010000175.1 GCA_902773165.1 uncultured Ruminococcus sp.
CCGCTGCCTATAGCCGTTTTGATATTATCGTAAAGCTGCTCGTAAAGCAGAGTATCCGACGTTTTGTCTACGCTCAGGAAATCGTAAAGCATTTTATCGCTCCTATCATCTGGGTGGGGAGAATTTTTTCGGTAATTTTATCGTTTTTATGAGCTGTTCGCTATATTATCAATTGCTGAAATAAACTAGCAATTTACTGAAAAGCATAGATCTGATCGCCATCAAACGCGCGCCCGATCACCCAATTCCCCGTTACTTCAAATTTCATTTTCTCATAGATAGATATCTTCTTTTCTCGGTGAAGAAAAACTTCTCTTCCGGATTTGCATATCTCGTTTACCGCTGCCGCCAAAAGATATTCCGCTAAGCCGTTGCGCCTGTACTGCGTGTGTGTAACTATATTCCCTATAACCGCGGCTGTATCGCTGCGTGCTGTGACGCTGAGCGAAGATACTATTCTATCTCCGTCATAGACCGCGTATACATCAGCAGCGCCGTGGCGTATAAGGTGCGAAATATCGACGAAATATTCATCAAACTCACCTAAAGAAAGCATAGAGCTTTCTCCTGCGGAATAATAATGCTCCCTTAACAGATCGTAAACCTTTCTCAGCTGACGCATTTCACCTGTGAGCCGTTTGCAGCGAAGACCCTCGGGGAGGATAGGAATATCCGTTATCATGTGTGTGCAGATCATTGTTTCACCCGATACTTCTATCATATTTTTCGGTTTAATTTCCAAAGCTGCGTCGGCAAAAATTATTTTCGGAGAAAGCATTTCTATAAACCCTCGTATTTCCTCACTGCATTTTCCGCATATAACGACAGTATTGTAATATCGGCTCAAAGCGCAGACAGCCCTGCCGTTTTCACGGCAGAGCCAGGTATCAAGAAAGTTATATTGTTTCCCACGGTACGCGGAATAGTATGCCGCTATCCGTGCGCCGTATGGAGAATGTTCGCATACTTTGTTCAGCTCCGTAGCGAAGCTATGGCTGAAATCGTCTGCACAAATCATGATTCAAGACCGCCTGCAATGCGATTCGCAAGTGCTTTTACAGTTTTCTCAACGGCGATCAGATCTTCCTTGTAAGCAACAGTATGCGGCGAATGGAGATATCTGCACGGCAATGACACCGCAATTGTGCGAACGCCGCTTCTTGTGACCGAAATAACGCCGGAATCGTTGCCGCCTGCAACAGCCTGTTTAGCCTGTGCCTTTACTCCTGCATTTTTTGCCGCTGCAAATGCTTCTCGGTAAAGCTCTTTATCGTAAATTGTACGCCTGTCCATAAATGAAATAACAGCGCCCTCTCCAAGACGACAAACCTGCTTGCTTTCGTCAACATCGGGGATATCAGCCGCCGTAGTCGTTTCAACGACGATCGCAAAATCGGGGTCAACAGAGTATGCGGCAGTTTTTGCGCCGCGCAGACCTACCTCCTCCTGAACAACAAATGTAAAATACATATCATAAGGAAGCTCGCTCTTTATCATTTCGATAAGCACCGCGCAGCCTGCCCTGTCGTCAAGCGCCTTTGCTGTGATGGAAGTGCCGTTGTCCTCGTAATAGCCCTCAAATGCAGCTAACTCGCCGATAGTAATATGATTCTCCGCGTCTTCTTTATCCTTTGCGCCGATATCGGCGTACATTTCGGAAAGCTTAGGTATTTTATTTCTTCCCTCGCTGTCAAGCAGATGTATCGGCTTAACGCCGAAAACGCCGAAAATATCCGAATCACACAGGCGAATACGCTTTCCCGGGATAACCCGTCTGTCGATACCGCCGACTTCGTCAACGCAAAGAGTACCATCGGCGTTTACATGAGTGATGATAAAGCCTACTTCGTCCATATGCGCAGAAAGAAGCAGTTTGTTTACAGGGCGTTCCCTGCCCTTTTTAAACACGATAAGATTACCTGAGCTGTCCGTTTCAATGCTGTCAGCATATTTTTCTATCTCGGAAATAATAAGTTCCCTAACTCTGCCCTCATCGGAAGAAACTCCGTCTGTAAGACAAAGCTTTTTCAGTATATTCAAATCCATTTTCTTCCCCCGTCAGCACGCTGCTTTGATATATTCGTAAATAAGACGCGCTGTATTTTCAATATCGTCTAAGCTAACTATCTCAGCCCCGGTATGCATATTTCTCTGCGGCACTGAAACGACCGCTGTCGGAATACCGCTTTTTACGATAGATATCTTATCTGCATTCGTTCCGGTAAGACTTCCTGTAACTTCAAGCTGGAAAGGAATATCCTTCTCCTTTGCAAGAGAGATAAGACGATACGACATTTTCCTTGAAAGAACGGGAGAAATGCAGATCATGCCGCCGCCTCCGAGCTTTCCGCTTTCATATTCGGCAACGCCCCTCTGCGAAGCAAAGCTTACGTCAACAGCAACGGCTTCATCGGGTTCGACCGAAAATGCGGCGGTTGAAGCGCCTTTGCCGTATGTTTCCTCCTGAGAAGTAAACGCAAGAGTTACGCCCGACTTTACAGGAGACGCTTTAATAAGCTCGGCAATGCGTATAAGCAATGCGCAGCAGGCTCTGTTGTCAGTTGAGCTGCATGTAAATCTGTCGTTGAGCAGGCTTATCGGCGAAACATCATAAGCAACGACATCTCCCACAGAAACAAGCTCGCGGACGCGCTCTGCCGGCAGACCCGTATCTAGATAGATTGCGTCGGAGGAAGGAGCTTTATCCTCACCTCCATCGGCAAGGTGCGGCGGAAGGCAGCACACAACAGCGGTGATCTCGCCGCTGTCGGTAAGTACCTTAAAGCGGCTGTCATTTGCAACGCGATAATCCATACCGCCGCATGGAGCGACTTTTAAAAAGCCATTTTCATTGATATATGTAACTATGTATCCGATCTCGTCAAGATGTGCGTCAAGCATAATATTATGAGCAGAGGTATCTCCGATAGACGCAATAACGTTATTATTCGCGTCAATAACAACGCTGTCGGCAAACGGAGCTATTTCCTCTTTTATAAGTGAGCAAACGCTTTCTTCACGACCGGAAACTCCTTTTGCAAGGCATAGCTTTTTCAGCAGTTCGATCATTTCGCACCCCTCTTAAAGCTTATTCACGAGAGATTTGAAATGCTCGCCTCTCTCTTCGAAATTCTTATACAGGTCAAAGCTTGCGCTTGCCGGTGACAGTGAAACCTTATCTCCCGGCTTTGCGGCATTTCTTGCGGCGTTTACAGCCTCTTCCATGCTGTCTGCCTCGATGATAACAGGGCAATTTTCCTTATATTCCGGTGCATTGAGAATAGCTGTCTTGATTTTTTCGGCAGTAGCGCCCATGATTATCGCTGTCTTGACCTTTTTGCAGATAAGTCTGCCGAGATCGGTATAATCAAGATGCTTGTCGTAGCCGCCGAGGATAACGATCATTTTTTCATCGTAAAGCGAGAGAGTACCGAGAGCCGTTCTCGTCGGACTTGAAGCGATAGAATCGTTGTAATAGCTTACGCCGTCAAGCTCGCGGACAAACTCATTTCTGTGGGCAACTCCTCCGAAGCTGCTTGCAACGGAAACGATCGTTGAAACAGATACATATCCCCAAACGGCAGCGATCGCCGCAAGGTAGTTTTCTACGTTATGAAGACCGGGAATTTTAATATCTGACTTATTCATAACGAACGTTTCTGCGCCATTCTTAACAAAGAAAAGATCGCCGTTTTCGTTCATATAAGCTCCGTTTTCGACCTTGCTTCTGCGCGAGAATTTCAGCAGCTCTCCGCGCACATTCTCCGAGAATGAATTGGAAATATCGTTGTCAAGATTGAGCACGCTTCTTGAAAATGCGCTCTGATGGAGAACAATATTGCGCTTTGCGTCGATATACTCCTGCATATCCTTATGTATATCAAGGTGATTCGGAGCAAGATTTGTAACGACTGCGACATCGGGACTTTCGCGCATGGAAATAAGCTGAAAGCTTGAAAGCTCGACTACTGCGAAGTCGTTTTCGTTAATTGTTTCGATCTCAGGGAGCAGCGGTTTTCCAATATTGCCGCCGAGGTGAACTGTCCTGCCCTCAGCCTTTAAAAACTCGGAGATAACGGTTGTAGTGGTTGTTTTTCCGTCACTGCCGGTAACAGCGATTATCTTGCACGGGCAAAGATCGAAGAAAACTTCCATCTCAGAAGTAACGACAACGCCTCGTGACCGCATTGCATCGATCTCCGGGGTAAAGAACTTCATGCCCGGAGTTCTGAAAAAGATATCCGCGTCAAGGTCAGAAATATAATTTTCTCCGAGAGAAAGAACTGCGCCGTTTTTTTCGGCTTCATCGGCAGCTGCACCGAGCTGCTCACGGCTGCGCTTGTCGCAGGCAATTACCTGTGCGCCGTATTTTGTAAACAGCGGAATAAGCGGAAGATGGCTTCTGCCCATGCCGCAAAGGGCAATTTTTTTACCCTTTATTCCATTAAAAAATGCTTTTGTTTTTGCGTTCATTTTTATGCCTCACTGTATTTTTATAGCTTCTAAAGCTTAAATATTGAATATAATATAATTATATGATAAAATTTACAAGATTTCAACCTTTTTATTAAAATTTCGTAATCTTTATAGGCGTTATAAGCTTATTCCAAACAATATCAAATTATCAATCTTTATAATTTTCACAAATAATAAAGAATTCATTTATGATTTTGAAGACGAAATACGCGGTAACGGCTTAACGCAAACGGCGAACGGATAAAGCTTTTTCATTTCATTTACGCAGAGAGAAGCCTTATTTTCATCGTCAAAAACAGCGAAAACAGCCGAGCCGCTGCCGCTCATGCAAGCGCCCAGACAGCCGTCGTACATTTTCAGTGAATCAGTCAGCGCTTTTATCTCGGGAATATCGAGAGCTTCCTCAAAATCGTTATAAAGCCGAGCGGCGATCAGGTTAATATCGTCCAACCCTGCAAGCATATTATCGGTTGAAGGAGAGCTTTTGTAATCGGTGCGGTCAACAGCGCCGTAAGCATGTGCGGTAGAAATGCCGACAGGCGGTTTAACAACGACAAAGAAGCAGTCGGGGATATCGGGCAAAGGAGTCAGCTTTTCGCCGATACCTTCGGCAAGCGCCGTACCGCCCATAAGGCAGAACGGTATATCAGCGCCGACGCTAGCGCCTGTTTTATAAAGAATTTCTTTTGTAAGCGGAAAACCGTACAACTCGTTAAGCCCCTGCAAAACGGCTGCACCATCTGCGCTGCCTCCTGCAAGACCTGCCTGAACGGGGATATTTTTGACTATATCTATATGAAGTCCTGTGGGGTTAATACCGGCGGCTTTAAAGAAGGCGCGCGCGCATTTAACTGCGACATTGCTATCATCGCAGGGGATTCCGGCTTTATCGCATGAGATAGTAATATTTCCCGAATCATTCTGCGAAAGCGTAACTATCTCGCAAAGGTCTATCGTCTGCATAACAGATCTCAGATCATGATAGCCGTCCGGACGCTTGCCCGTTATATCAAGAGTAAGATTTATCTTTGCCGCTGATCTTACCGTAATTGTCATACTTATTCCTCCAAATATTATGATATCTCATATTTTACACCATATCCACCCAAAATTCAACTACCTCTGGTCGGGTCGGCAAGCGCCGACAGGCAGTTCCGATTTTACTTTGTTGTGGCGGTCAGTTAGTCTCCGCGTTTTGGGTTGCCCACTA
>CACYDO010000176.1 GCA_902773165.1 uncultured Ruminococcus sp.
AGGTAGGGTTGCGATACGAGGAGCTGTTTATTTACGCTTGTTTTAAAGCCCACAACCATATATAGAGAGCCTATCGCCGAAAACTTACCGACAACCAACAAACCAAAGCTCACGTCATACAACAAACCGAAATTTCCGATGGGAATAATTATTTTTAATTTTTTGAAAAAAACACTTGCAATTTTCCAAAAAGTGTGATATTATATATAAGCACTGAAAAAAAGCAGTGTGAATGCGCTGTTAGCTCAGCTGGATAGAGTGACTGGCTACGAACCAGTAGGTCGGGGGTTCGAGTCCCTCACAGCGCGCCAAAGTAAAACCGCATGATTCCTAAGGAGTTAGGTTTCATGCGGTTTTTCGTTGTTCATTTTTCGTTGTCAGGTAGAGTAACAAATATCCCCCACGAATTCAACACTCGCGGGGGAATATCTATTTCTGTATTATCGTAAATCAAAAAATCAGATAGAGATAGTGTGAGCGATCTCATAGAGATTTCTGTCGAAGACTCTCTCCATGTTGAGCGCCTCGGTGATGTCGAAATCTACGATCTTGCCGTTCTGCATGGCTACAACTCTGTTGCCGACACCTGCTTCAAGGAGGTCAACAGCCTTGTGACCCATCTCGCTTGCAACAACTCTGTCGCGAAGAGTCGGAGAGCCGCCGCGCTGTACATGACCAAGAATCGTCGCTCTTGTTTCAATGCCTGTTCTCGTCTGGATATATGTAGCGATCTCGTTGACCTTGCCTACGCCCTCGGCAACTACGATGATAAAGTGCTTCTTGCCTGTGCTCTTGTTGCTGAGGATACGGGAAATTACGTCCTTTTCAAGATCATACTCAACCTCGGGAACAAGAATCGCCGTTGCACCTACGGCAACGCCGGTTTGCAGAGCGATATCGCCGCAGCGTCTGCCCATTACCTCAACGACCGAGCAGCGGTCATGGCTCTGAGCCGTATCTCTGATCTTGTCTACCATTTCCATCGCGGTATTCATCGCTGTATCAAAGCCGATCGTGTACTCGGAGCAGGCAACGTCGTTGTCGATCGTTCCCGGAATTCCAACGCAGGGAATACCCTCGTTTGTCAGATCGCGAGCGCCGCGGAAAGAACCGTCGCCGCCGATAACGACAACGCCCGAAACGCCAATGGAACGGCAGTAATCGGCAGCCTTCTTAACGCCCTCGGGAGTATTGTACTCCTTGCTTCTTGCGGTGTAGAGCATTGTTCCGCCTCTGTGGATAATATCGGATACGCTGCGCAGGTTAAGCTCGGTTATGTCGCCGCTGAGAAGTCCGTTGTAGCCTCTGCTTACTCCGTAAACCTTCATTCCCTTCGCAATACCCGTTCTTACTACGGCTCTGACTGCGGCGTTCATTCCCGGCGCGTCTCCGCCGCTCGTAAGTACCGCTATCGCCTTTTGTGACATGTTTAGTCCCCCTTATACAGATTCATTTCATTTAATTAATATCTATAAACGAGTTAAATCAACAAATGACCGTCAATCTATACATGTTTCTCTGAATATTACTTTCAGATATGCTCATTTATAGGTAATTAGTTTCAAATAAAAATAATTCATCTTAACCCGAAAAGCAATAACACCTTCCGAATATTATAATATTAGCAGATTCTTCCCGTTTTGTCAATCCCGACAAAACGGTGTATTAAAAATTCATGTAACTATTCAGGTTCCTACTCAAAAAAAAATACAAATCTTTCCAACAGCATAGATTTTCTTAGAGAGATTGTGCCGAAGGGGTGCAGGGGGCGACCGGAAAGCCCCCTGCAATCGGTAAACGAGGATTTATTTCGCGGTCACTTTTTGCAAAGCATGCAAACGGCGTGAGCCGAAATGCCCTCTTCCCTGCCGGTGAATCCGAGTTTTTCCTCGGTCGTCGCCTTGATGTTCACGCAGTCGGGAGCAATGCCGCAAACGGCGGAAAACCTCTCGTTCATCTGCGAAATATACGGCTTTAGCTTCGGTTTCTGAGCGATAACCGTTGCGTCGATATTCGAAATTTTGTATCCCTTTTTTCCGATCGCTTCGCATACGTATTTCAGCAGGACCATGCTGTCTGCGCCCTCGTACTTCGGGTCGGTGTCGGGGAACATTCCGCCGATGTCGCCGAGTGCCGCCGCGCCCAGAAGCGCGTCCATTACGGCGTGAGTGAGAACATCTGCATCGGAATGACCAAGAAGACCTCTTTCGTAGGGAATCTCCACGCCGCCGATGATGAGCTTTCTGCCCTCTGTAAGCTTATGTACATCGTAGCCGTGACCTATTCTGAACATATTATCCTTCCTTTCCTGCGCGCCGCCGTCATCGTGATAAAGCGCGTGAGCCGCCGCAGCGTCCTCGGGCGTAGTTATTTTAATATTGGCGTAATCTCCGGGAGTGATGTGTACCTCACCGCCGTAAAGCTCAATAAGAGCGCAGTCGTCGGTACAGATTATCCCCCTTTCCCGGGCGTTTTCGTATGCGCGCAGATACAGCTCCTTTAAAAAGACCTGCGGCGTCTGAACGGCGTAAAGCGTGCTGCGCTGCGGAGTATTTACGACAACGCCGTTTTCGGCTTGCTTGATAGTATCCTTCACCGGAACTGCCGCCGTTGCGCAGCCGTATTTGCAGCCGTCGGCAACTGTCGCCGAAATTAGTCCGGGGGTCACGAACGGCCGTGCGCCGTCGTGAACAGCGATGATCTCTGCGCGGTCATTGCAAGCCGCAGCGCCGTTTCTGACGGATATCTGACGTTCAGCGCCGCCGTTTGCAAATTTTAAAGGCTTTTTCAGGTCTGCACGCTCAAAAAGCGCCTCAAACTGCTCTCTCAGATTTTCCGGGCAGACAACGATGATCTCATCGGTGACGTTATCGCTGTCAAAGGCAAGCACGGTTCTTTCGATAACGGTCATGCCGCCGAAACGCAGAAGCTGCTTGCTCGTTCCCGTTCCCATTCTTGTAGAAGCTCCTGCGGCGCAAATGACCGCAGAAACGAATTTTTCGTTATACATAATTATCCTTTCATTTGAGTGTACCTATTACCATAAAATTATCCTACAAACATCAAAACCAAAGCACACACCATACATAGTGTGCCTATTTATCTTAGACTGACCGACGGGCAGGGGGATACCGAAGGGGGCGAGCATAGTACAGCTTACCCCCCTTTGCTCGCCCCCTTGGGCCGCCCGGCGATAGAGGGCGGAAAGTGAAAGAAGCTATAGAGTTCGGTTATAGGCGGCAGCCTTTAACGACCAAAACCGAGGAGTAGTGACAGCAATGTTTTCTCTCCATGAAGCTAACGAAGAGCAGTTTTGGGACGTGGAGTTTATTAGCTGAGGAAGTAGAAATACAATAAAAATACAGCAAAACACTCGCCGAGCTGCCCTTTACCTTGCTCCAATCCCCCCAACCCACGCTGCAATCAGGTCAACTCCTGCAACGCACAGATATATCAGAACCAAAAAACCGAGTATCGCCAAAATCCGAATGACCCTCGCCTTCCCCTCAGGCATTTCCTCCCATTCGTTTTCGGGATCATCGGGAAGACCTATATCGTCGTACTTCCCCGGTTCGCAGATCAGACCGCCGTCTCCCAGAGCGTGAGCCGCTTTTTTTGCAAAGCAAAGAGGAACAAGCAGCGCCGCGCCGCCGGAGATTTTTCCGATCGCAGGAGAATAAGCAGTATCCTCGGAAACGGAATACGGTATCTCCGATTTTGAGAGGATTCTTTCCGCGTCATTCCGCTGCGCGGAGTTCACCCTGACGATCTCAACGGGAGAATTCATATCGAATCTGCGCGAGAATTTTCCTCCGCATTCGCAGCGCTGCGCGTCCGTTTTTAAAAATATTCTTTTGCATTTTCCGCAGTAGCTGATACTGC
>CACYDO010000177.1 GCA_902773165.1 uncultured Ruminococcus sp.
AGAATGATAAGCTTGAACAATTAAGTATACCCTGTGGTCATCCGGAATTGGAACAGAGTACTCATAAATCCCTGCTTTTCCATCAATTTCTGAAACAGAAATACTCTTAGAACCCCAGAAATCAACATTTGTCCACCATTGACCATTATTATCTACCTGAGCACCGTTTGTTTCGTCCCAAATGTAGAAGTACATTTTATCGTAATTTGTGAAGTCACCGGCAGCTTTAAACTTAAACGTTGTCTGCTTCATATTCTCGGGAGTGATCTTATGTGGATAATCTCTGCACTCGATCGTTGGGTCGTATTCCGGAACAACAGTAGCAGCTTTATCTCCTGAAATAGCAAGTGACTTATAAGTGTCTGAATTTCTGTAATAGTTTTCAGCTGTGGGATCAAGTGACATCCACTCTCCCATCCACTCTCCATAATATAAGCCTTTCGAATTAGCAGATGTTGGAACGAAGATCATATTGCTTACATTCGTCAGTCCGTTATCGAGAGAATGCATTTCGATAGGAATGTTAGTAGTCTGACCGAAAGAACCATTAAAAATGATCCAGGTTGTTTCAGCTGTTGCGTTAACTTCGTATACCTTTTTTCCAACATCAGTTGCTGCTGTCATTGCAGTTCCAGGCCACCCTGCTGCTTCACTGGGCGTCCACCAATACGCATTCGGAACCGTAGAATCATCGGGAGCAAGCAGATAATAAGTAACTGCCGGCACGTAAAAATCGTCTGCCGCAGCCGTTGTCGAAAGTGCCGCGCAAAAAACAGACATTAACATCGCAGCAGTGAGCAATGCACTCAGGGCTTTTTTTTACATGAACGTTCCCTCCTCATGGGAAATTTTTTAGGCAATACCGCACAAATATAGTGCTGAATATACAAGCAGATTTAGTGCTAAGTGCACGCAGCACACCAAGAAGTCAAGTCGCAAGACGCAGACTGATTGGATTGTGCTGCAAATGCCCTTGGGGTACCGTTAGGCGGTACTTGTGCGGTGTTGCCTTAATGCATGATTAGATCAAAACATCATTCATCGCAAAACTCAACCGTTTTGCCTTCAAGTATCATATTAGTTGTACGAACAGCGCACATTTTGCCGCACATTGAGCAGGAATGGCGCTCGGCAGGCGGAGTGCTCTCAAAATAAGCGCGCGCCTTTTCGGGGTCAATAGCGACCTTGAACATCTCCTCCCAGTCGAGAACGTGGCGTGCGGCTGCCATTTCATTATCCTTATCGCGAGCATGAGGAACACCCTTTGCAATATCAGCAGCGTGTGCAGCTATCTTGCTTGCCATAATTCCCTCTTTTACGTCGTTGACATCGGGCAGACGAAGGTGCTCGGCAGGTGTAACATAGCAGAGGAAATCGGCTCCGCTTGCCGCTGCGATAGCTCCGCCGATGGCCGATGTGATATGATCGTAGCCCGGAGCGATATCAGTTACAAGAGGTCCGAGAACGTAGAACGGCGCGTTATGGCATATGCGCTTTTGAAGCTTCATGTTCGCTTCGATCTCGTTCATCGCCATATGTCCGGGACCTTCTACCATGACCTGCACGTCCTTAGCCCATGCACGCTCGGTAAGAGCGCCAAGCTCGATCAGCTCGGAGATCTGTCCTGCGTCGGTACTGTCGTCTATACAGCCGGGGCGCAGAGCGTCGCCTAAGCTGATCGTAACGTCGTATTCACGCAGAATTTCAAGAACATCGTCGTAAAACTCGTAAAAAGGATTTTCGTTGCCAGTCATCATCATCCAGGCAAACAACAGCGAACCTCCGCGCGAAACAATATTCATCTTGCGCTTGTCGCGCATGAAGGATTCAACGGCACGGCGGTTGATTCCTGCGTGTATCGTCATAAAATCTACGCCCTCCTGAGCGTGAGCGCGCACTACCTCGAGGAAATCCTGCGCGGTTATCTTTACAAGCTCCTTTTCGAGATAGCCAATGGCGTCGTACATCGGAACAGTTCCGATCATTGCAGGAGAACGCTCGATAAGCGCCGTGCGGAAATCATGTGTTTTTCCGTAATTGCTCAGATCCATAATCGCTTCTGCGCCGTATTTTATGGCCATATCGACCTTGTTCATTTCGACCTCATAATCCTTGCAGTCGCCTGAGATACCGAGATTTACGTTGATCTTCGTTCTCAGACCCATGCCAATTCCCTCGGGCGATATCGACTTATGGTTGACGTTGCAGGGAATAGCAACAGCGCCGCTTGCAACAAGCTCACGGAGTTTTTCCGGCTCCATGTATTCCTTCTTTGCTACTATCTCCATTTCGGGAGTGATGATACCTTTTTTTGCTGCTTCCATTTGTGTTTTATAGTTTCTCATAATTAATACCTCTCAGATCAGATTTTTGTTACGATTATTTAAATGATGGTTAATTGATCTACGCGATCAAAGCTTTCCAATTCACGCTTTATGATAGCATAAAGCTATGATTCATTGGGCCGCTGCCCTTTCCGAGATCAAGCATTGCGCTTAGCGCTCCGGAAATATATTCCTTAGCTCTTCTGACGGATTCTTCCAGGTCATAACCTTTTGCAAGATTTGCGGCTATCGCGCTTGAAAGCGTACAGCCTGTGCCATGGGTGTTGGGATTATTTATCCTTCTGCCTTTAAACCAGACAGCTCCATTTCCGGAGTACAGAAGATCGTTGGCGTCGTTGATACTATGACCGCCTTTTAGAAGAACGGCACAGCCTCTTTTTTCGAAAATAGCCTTGGCGGCTGATTCCATATCCTTCTCATCGGTGATGGTCATACCGGATAGGACCTCCGCTTCGGAAATATTCGGCGTTATTACGGTCGCTATCGGAAAGATCTCGTTTTCCAGCGTTTCAATTGCTTCTGTGTGGATAAGCCTTGCTCTGCTTGTCGCGACCATAACGGGATCTGCAACGATATTCTCCGCATGATAGTATTTCAGCCTGTCTGCGATCACGGTTACTAACAAAGAATTCGATACCATACCTATTTTCACAGCGTCCGGACGAATATCTTCAAACACCATGTCGATCTGCTTTTTCAAGAAATCGGGAGTTACCTCCATAATGTCTGATACGCCGGTCGTGTTCTGCGCGGTGAGAGCCGTAACGGCGCTCATGGCGTAAACACCATTCATAGTCATCGTTTTGATATCTGCCTGAATGCCGGCGCCTCCGCAGGAATCGCTTCCTGCGATTGATAATGCAGTTTTCATATAATTACCTCACATTATTTTTGTTATGCGACAGAGAGTGGTGCCCCCGGTCTGCCGCGAGTTCGGAACCTGCCTCCGGCGTCCAACTTTTTTTGAAAAAAAAGTTGGACAAAAAAACTTTCGGCAGTGTTTTTTCGTGATTTATTGATCTCTTAGATATTTTATTGCAGCTGCTTTTAATGCCTTAGCTGCTAATTCCGTATCATCAGCGCCGAAAAGCGATGATACAACTGCTATTCCGCTGACTCCGCAGCATGCGATCCCGGAAACGTTGTCAAGCGTTATTCCGCCGATCGCAACAGACGGGATAGACACAGAGGACGCTATCTCTTTAAGAGTCTGCGGTGTTATCCTTAGTGCAGTTGTTTTCGTGGGAGATGGAAAAACGGCGCCTACTCCGAGATAATCCGCGCCCGATCGTTCCGCGTTCTGAGCCTGCGCAACAGTTTTTGCGGTAGCGCCGATAATAAAATCATCTCCTGCGATTTCACGCAGCTTAGCTATCGGCATATCCTCAATTCCTGCGTGAACACCGTCTGCTCCGCTTTTCAGCGCAACGTCAATACGATCGTTAATTATGAGCGCAGCGCCGTATTTTCGGCAAAGCGGCTTTATTTCAAGAGCCTCTTTGATAAACGACTCGTCGTCAAGCTCCTTTTCCCTCAGCTGAATTATGCCTGCGCCGCCCTTTAGCGCAGCTTCAACCTGATCGTAAAGCGAACGCTCCGGTCTGCACGCCCTGTCGGTCACTGCATACAAAAGCAGCATTTCTTCATTTAATTTCATATTAGTCTAATCCTGATTTATTAAATTTTTTAAATACACATATGCGTTTTCGCACTGCATTACACTGCTCATAACGCACGCGCCGTAAGCTCCGCTGTTAACAACGCTGCTTACATTTTTATCGTTTATTCCGCCTATTGCAAAAACGGGAATGCTGACGCTCTGGCAGACCTCGCTCAAAAAAACAAGTCCACGTCCGGGCATGCCCTTTTTGCAGTCCGTGTCGAAAACGTGCCCTGCCGTTATGTAAGTGCAGCCGAGAGCCTGAGCTTCCTTTGCCTGAGAAACGCTGTGGCAGGAAGCTCCCAGCGTTGTAAAATACTCTCTGTCCGGCATATCTCGCAGAAGCGGAAGCGGCATATGCAGATTCTTGCAGCCAAGCTCCATTGCCGTTTTGTAATACGTATGCAGAATGATTTTTGTACGTGAATTTCCACACGCTTTAATGACATTTTCCGCAAGCACCGCATACTCCTGCTCAGTCAGATCCTTTTCACGCAGAATTATACCGCACGGCCCGGCGTTTCCAATTTCTCTTATCCGCCCGGTAAAATCGCCGCTGCACAGCTTACGGTTCGTTACACATAATATATTATACATAAAGGTAATCGTTAAGAACGGGCTGCAAGCCCTCGTCGGAGATGTCGCGGTACATTTTGCCCAAGGTTCTGCCGTCGGCTATCTCGAACTGCTCGTCGCCCTGCTCGCCGCCGTTTTCCTTTCCCTCGTATTTTTCCTCATGGTCGCCAACTCCTGTGGAAACTCCTGCGGAAACCTTCGTTGCGGCTATCTTTACAATGCCGTTGCGGAACTCTGCGCTTTCGCGTGAAGAAACGGTGATACCGGCAAACGGAAGAAAAATACGATAAGCGCAAATTATCTGACAAAGCTGTTTTTCGTGAACGTCAAGCGGATTTATCTTATCGTTATTGATGATCGGTCGAAGCCGCGGACATGAGAGCGATATTTCCGCAAACGGATATTTCCGCTGCAAATAATAAGCGTGAAGAGCTGTTGCAAGGGCGTCCTTCCTGAAATCGGAAAGACCGAGAAGCGCGGAGAACGCCACTCCCCTCATTCCTGCCATAAGCGCGCGCTCCTGCGCGTCAAAGCGATATGGCCAGATCCGCTTATGACCTGCCAGGTGAAGCGTTTCGTATTTATCGGTATCATAGGTTTCCTGAAATACGGTAACGTAATCTGCGCCGCACTCGTGGAGATAACGGTACTCGTCCGTATTTACGGGATATATCTCCAATCCCACCATACGGAAATATTTCCGCGCTGTTTTACAAGCCTCACCGATATATTCAACATTACTCTGACCTCGGCTTTCGCCTGTGAGAATCAGTATTTCCTCCATGCCGCTTTCGGCGATGACCTTCATCTCATGCTCTATCTGCTCGGTTGACAGCTTCATTCTTCTGATATCGTTGTAGCAGTTAAAGCCGCAGTAAACGCAGTAATTCTCGCAGTAATTAGCGATATACAGCGGAGTAAAAATATACACCGTATTGCCGAAATGCTTGCTCGTTTCAAGACGGGCGCGCTCCGCCATCTGCTCCAGAAACGGTTCTGCGGCAGGCGACAGCAGCGCTTTGAGATCTTCAACAGAGCAGCTGTCATGCTCAAGCGCCGCCCTTACGTCTGCGGCGGTATACTTGGAATAATCGTAAGAATTCATCTGCGTCATAACATTTTTGCAAACGTCCGACTTGATTATTTCCATGCCGTCCATATACTTCATGTGATCGGTGCGAAAACTGGGGTCTGTTTCCAGACGGTGCTTTTTTTCCAGCGCTTTTTCCGAAAGCCTCTGCGAATCGACAAAAAATTGATTATCCATACAGCCTCCGTCAATCTCTCAAAAAGCCTGTAAGCGGATCGGAAGCGGAAGCGCCCCTTGTGAGAACTCTTCCCAAGCCGGCAAGGTACGCTTTTCTGCCTGCTTCTATCGCCTGACGGAACGCAGCAGCCATAAGCGGAAGATTGCCTGCTGTCGCAAGCGCCGTATTTGCCATAATAGCGTCGGCGCCCATTTCCATTGCTTCACACGCCTGAGAGGGTCTTCCGATACCTGCGTCAACGATGATCGGAACGTCGATCTCGTCGATAAGAATTTTAATAAAATCCTTCGTTGCAAGACCCTTATTTGTTCCTATCGGCGAGGCAAGCGGCATTACCGTTGCCGCACCTGCACTGACGAGATCGCGCGCGGCGTTAAGATCGGGGTACATATACGGCATAACGACAAATCCCTCTTTTGCAAGGATCTCCGTTGCCTTGATCGTTTCCTGGTTATCGGGGAGAAGATATTTTGAATCGCGCATGATCTCGACCTTAACGAAATCGCCGCAGCCAAGTTCGCGCGCAAGTCTTGCGATACGAACGGCTTCCTGCGCATTTCTTGCGCCGCTCGTATTAGGCAGCAGCGTTACGCCCTTCGGGATATAGTCGAGAATATTTTCCTGATCCTTTGTATTGGCGCGTCTGACAGCAAGTGTAATGATCTGTGCGCCTGCGTCACGAACCGCGGCGTCGATCAGATTGAGAGAATACTTACCCGAGCCTAAGATAAATCTCGATGTAAACTCATGACCGCCAATTATAAGCTTATCGTTATCCATTTATATTGACCTTCTTTCATTTAGTGCAAGTATACGCAGAACGGCATGCGCCTGATGAGCGGCACACACCATGACGCGTGACGAAAACAGCCCGTCTCCGTCCGCTAATTCGCTCACGCCGTCGCCGCAAAGATAAAACTTCTTTGTGATCCTGCGCGTAACGATATCATTTGCGCTGCCGATTCCTGCCATTCCCGAAGCTGCAACGAGATATTTATCCTGAAGCTCTCCGAGAACGAAATTGCACAGCATAGCTTTTGCTTCGGCGTTATCAAAGGCTTCACACACGATATCGGCTTCTTTCAGCAGCCCGGCGGCGTTATCCTCCGTAATTCTGACGTTATGCGTTTCCAGCTCGATATACGGAGAAATTTCTCTGAGATTCTGCTCCAGAGCCGCAGTTTTTTTCATTCCTACCTGAGAGGCCTTATACTGCTGACGATGAAGATTAGTGACATCTACCTTATCAAAATCAATAAGAATCAGCTTTCCCACGCCTGCGCGCGAAAGAGAAACGGCGATATTCGAGCCCAGACCTCCCAGACCGCACACTGCAACACATGAAGAAGAGAATTTGCGCTGCAGCTCCTTACCATGCCTCTGCTCCATTGCATTATACATTTCTTCTTTTGAGGGAATCACAATTTAACCTCCCCCGACGAAGCTGACGACCTCAACTGTATCGCCGTCGCAGAATTTAGTTTCGCTGTAACAGCTTTTGGGAACGATCTCCTCGTTTATCTCCACGGCAATTTTCTTTTCGTCATATCCTGCCGAAGCAAGGTAATCTACAAGCTTCATGCCATCGGCTTCCATTAGCTTTCCGTTGATCTTTACCACAATTCAACCTCCATTCATAATATTACTTTGGTAACTGAATAATCGTAATAATTGACTTCACGTTTCGCGCACCTGTCCTCCCCCCCGGCATAATTAATCATAACCGTAAATGTCAGAATATAATTGGAATATTTATTTCCCGCATATCGCATATTAATAATAATAGAAAAAAGAAAAGAGCTGCCGATAATGGCAACTCTACAAGGATCAGATATTTTCCCTACGTTGGCATTATCCAAATCAGGTTAACGGTCGAAGGTCACACCTTCCTCTCAGCCTGTAACACAAGCTCCCGCGCCGGGCAAGCGCCCGGAGGCAATTACGATTATACTTTATTATAAGGGTAAATTGGTTTTCGCGTTTTATGTTTTGAGTATTCATTACCATTATTTATTGCGAAGTACTTCTTCACAAGATTGGTGCATAAAACAAAACCAATATTAATTATACACCCTAAACCGTAAGAAATCAATACGAAAACAAAGTTAAATCTCTGTCACTCCTCGGTAAAATCGGTATCCAGTGCGATCTGAAGCTCGTAACCGGGGTACATCTGACCTACTTTTTTGCAGATATCGGCGTATACAGCCGTTCTGTCCGGTGCGTCAAAGCTGATAACAGCGTCGAAACGGATAGTTTTCTTTTTTTCATTTACATAAAATCCGTGCGTCTGAACGACGAATTCATTATCAAGAACCGTACTGTATATCTTATCACGCATTTTTGCAGCTTCATCGTTGCTCGTATTTACGGAATATACGCCGATAGCTGTGAGAATAACATTGTGCCTGGAAAAGACCTCAACTGTGATCTCTCGCAGCAGCTCGTCTATCTCTCCTGCGGAATATGTATCGGGAAGCTCGATATGAATAGAGCCGTTGAATCTGTCCGGGCCGTAGTTATTAAGCACGAGATCGTATGCGCCGCTTACATCGGGGAATGAAAGAACAGTTTTCTTTATGCTGCGCGCAAGATCTGCGTCGGCGCTTTCACCGAGAATTTTAGAAATTGTATCCTTTAGCATTTCCACGCCCGACTTTATGATGACAACAGAAATGACCGCGCCCAGCCATGATTCGAGCGATACTCCTGTGAGCAGAAATATAACTGCCGCTGCAAGAGTTGAAGCAGAAATTACCGCGTCGAGCGCTGCGTCCTCTCCGGAATTGACAAGGGAATCGGAGTTCACCTTTTTTCCCACGCTTTTTACGTAGATTCCGAGAATGATCTTTACAGCTATCGCCACACCTACCATTATCAGCGCAGCTGAAGTGTAATCGGGAGTAACAGGGGTGATTATTTTTTTTACTGATTCAGTAAAGGACGTAATTCCGGCATAGAGTATGATAACCGAAATAAGCATTGCGCTTAGATATTCAGCTCTGCCGTGACCAAATGGGTGCTTTTTATTCGGCGCTTTGCCGGCAAGCTTTGTTCCTACAATTGTGATAACCGAAGATGCCGCGTCGGAAAGATTGTTTACCGCGTCAAGAACGATCGCTATTGAATGGGTCAGCAATCCAAAAACTGCCTTTAACGCCGCAAGAAAAACATTAGCGGCAATACCGATAATACTTGTTTTTATAATAATCTTATCACGCTGCAAAGCGCGAGCCGCTGTATCATTTTCGGGAGCTGTCTGAGCAGCTTTTTCACTAGCGGACATAATAATTCCCCTTTCTGTATTATATATATCATACCAGAATATACGTTAGGAAAAATTCCACTGCACGGGAATATGCAGTGGAATTATAAGTATTAATCTGTGGTGAAATCAAGCTTACCGTCCTTTTCGGTGAGAATGATTTTTGTAAACGCGCCTTCACCGAGATTTACGATTTTCTCTGTGATCTCGTCTTCTACCTCTTTTCGGATAAAGTTGCGCAGATCACGCGCGCCGCTCTTTCCGCCGACAGAGTGTGAAGAGATATATTCAACTGCCTTATCGTCATACGTGAATTCAATATTTCTTTCTTTAAGAGAATCAACATATTCGTTAAGCAGAAGCCTGGAGATATCCTTAAAGTTATCCTCCGTAAGAGAATTGAAGCAGATTATTTCGTCTACACGGGCGATAAATTCGGGGCGCAGGAAATCTGAAAGAGCCTTCATCGTCTTTTCGCGGCTCAGATCGTTTTCGCTCTTATTAAAACCTACGATACCGTTGCGGATATCGCTGCCTGCGTTGCTCGTCATAACGATGACCGTGTTTTCGAAATTAACAACTCTGCCGTGAGCGTCTGTAAGTCTGCCCTCGTCGAGTATCTGTAAAAGAATATTCAGCACATCGGGGTGAGCCTTCTCTATCTCGTCAAAGAGAAGAACTGAATACGGACGGCGGCGAACCTTCTCCGTAACCTGACCTGCCTCGTCATATCCCACGTAACCCGGAGGCGAACCGATTATTTTTGAAACGGAATGCTTCTCCATAAACTCGGACATGTCGAGCCTGATAAGCGTTTCGGGAGAATCGAAAAGCTCCGTTGACATCACCTTTACAAGCTCCGTTTTACCTACGCCCGTCGGACCTACAAATATGAACGAAGCCGGATGGCGGCGAGGACTGATCTGAACGCGGCTGCGTCTGATTGCAGAAGCCAGGGATTCTACGGCAGCGTCCTGACCGATAATTCTCTTTTTGAGCTTAACATCGAGATCGGCAAGGCGCTTTAGCTCGTTCGCCTGGATCTTTGACGCAGGGATACCCGTCCACACCTCAACGACGCGCGCTATATCGTCTGTGGTTACGTTAGTTACGGTATCCTCCTCGCTGTACTCCGAAAGGTTTTTCTTTACACGAGCAAGGTCGGTTCTGACCAACGAAACCTTTGCGTAGTCGATATCCTCCTCGGAGAGAAGAGCGTTTTCCTTCTCCTCCAAAGCCGCAAGACGGTCTTTGAGCTTAAGATACTCGTTGAGCTTCTTGTTTTTCAGCGACGCATTTACGCATGATTCATCAAGCAGGTCGATCGCCTTATCGGGAAGATATCTGTCAGTGATATATCTCTCCGACAAAACGACAGCTCGTCTGATAACATTATCGGAGACCTTGACGTTGTGGTAATTTTCGTAATACGATTTTATGCCGCAGAGCACCTTTACTGTATCTTCGATAGACGGCTCTGCAACGGTAACAGGCTGGAATCTTCTTTCGAGCGCGGAATCTCTTTCAATATATTTGCGGTACTCTCTGAACGTCGTCGCACCTATCACCTGAATTTCGCCGCGCGAAAGCGCAGGCTTTAAGATATTTGCGGCGTTCATCGTACCCTCGGAATCGCCCGTACCGACAAGATTATGCACCTCGTCGATAAAGAGGATAACGTTGCCGTGCTCCTTGATCTCGGACATAAGACCCTTTACTCTCGCCTCAAACTGACCGCGGAACTGTGTACCGGCAACGAGAGATGTAAGATCGAGAAGATAAATCTGCTTATCCTTTAATTTGTAAGGAACGTTGCCCGAAGCAACGCGCTGAGCAAGCCCCTCGGCGATAGCCGTTTTACCTACGCCCGGCTCACCGATCAGGCAGGGATTGTTTTTAGTTCTGCGCGAAAGTATCTGAATAACTCTTGCGATCTCGTTATCTCTTCCGACTATAAGATCGAGCTTGTTATTCTCGGCTTTTTCTGTGAGGTTTTCGCAGTAAGTGTTAAGGTGCTTGAACTTCTTTTTATTAGCTCTCTGCTTTCTCTGATCCGAAGAAGAGCTTTCTCTTTTTTCCCTTTTGTCTTTATCGGAGCCTCCGCCGAAAACAAAATTTTTAAACGGAAATGCAGGCGCACCGTGAGCGAAATCATCGTCCTCATCGTCGTCATCGGGAATAAGATCCTCCGAGCCGCCAGGCATCATATCCTGGATCGCACTGAGGAAATCATCACCCTCTCCGCCTGTCATGTTGGCAAGCTGATCGTACATATTATCTATCTGATCGTCCGTTATTCCCATTTTATCGAGGATATTATTTATCGGTTTTAATCCCATTTCCTTTGCACAGGAAAGGCAGTAGCCGTGAGTATCCTTCTGATCGCTGCCCGAAGATACAAATATAACGGCTCTGTGCTTTTTACATTTTTCACAAATTGGGCTTTGCATATATTAACTCCTTCCATAATGCACTCATAGTTAGCATTATACCAGATGTTTTTTCGGATATTATTAATCTTTGTTAAACAAAATATGAATTTGGTTATTCTTTTTCGTTATTCAACTTCTGCTGTATTCGGCGAATCGGAAACACCGGACACAAGCTTCGTGACGATAGGGCTGTTGTAAACGCCCTTGTACACAACGCTCTGAGAGATTGCTGTATCGGACATAAAATCGGGAACGTGCTGCATATGCGGAACAGAAATTCTCATAACGAAAGCTGCCAGCATAACGATTATGAAGCCTTCGAGAATACCGACAATCGCGCCGGCCATGCTGTCAAACGTACCGATCGTAGTACCGTCAAGGGATCTGTAGATCATACGGCAAATAAGCTTAACAGCTATCATAAATGCGATAAAGAGAACTATCGACGTTATAACGGAAATAAACGAAACAAAAACGGGAGAAAGCGTACGCTCAACCTGTACAGCGCCCTGTTCGGACTGCGCGCTGATATCAGCCGGAGTAATTCCGAATTTCGCGATGGAGCTGCTGATGAATCCCGGAAGACTATTAAGGAATTCATCAACATAGCTTCCGCCATGCTGCATGACGTACTTCATTGCCTCTTCCGATTTTGAAATAACCGTTCTTTTAAATAAGGCTTCGTAAATTGCCATCGCTATCGGTTTTGATAAAACTGCCGAAAGGATCGAAGCCAAAATTGATCCGCCAAGAGAAACGAGGGTTTTCAAAACACCCTTACCATATCCCAGAGCCGCAAAAACAACAACAACGATTACAGCAAACGCGTCAAGAACAAAACTCATAAAAAACTCTCCTTTGAGCTAAACTCAATATTTTAAACTCACTTTTGTAATTCCGCTTACGCCGAGAATATAGGCGGTCTTGTTTTCGGGCAGAAGCACGCTGCGCGAATCTGTTCCGACGTCCCATTCTCCGAATTTATCTCCGTAAGCATTGTATATCCCCAGCTTTCCGTAAGAAAGCACCGCTGCGCGGTCGGGTGCTGCGTCTATTGAGATAACCTTAAGATCTGTTGAAAAAAGGCCAACCTCCGCGCCGTCGCTGTTCAGTGTAACGATCGAACAGTTGCGTCCGTCATCAGACTTTGAAAGCGAAAGAACAATATTGCCGTCAAAGCAGGTATCGTAAGCCGTAAGTATCTGAGAGGAATAGATATACGGGATCTCCTTGCTTCCGTCGCGCTTCAAAACGGTAGTGAGCGTATCTGTAACTACGGCTACATTTTCATCGGTGACAAATCTGACCTCATATATCAGCTGATCTTCATATGTAAACGTTTTTATAGGCTCGCTTTTCGTAACGTCAAGCAGATATACCTTTGAAACCAACCTGCCGTCCGATGAATTCATCGTACCCACCGCGATAGTCCTGCTGTCGCTGCTGACAGATACGCTGACTGCGTAAAAGTCGCTGAACGAATAGGAATAAACAAACTCATTGTTCTTACTGTAAACGGAAAGGCAGGACAGATAGCCCGTTTTATCGGATAAGACGCAATATGTACCTTCATCGTTTATGTCGCAGTCTGTAATGGCGCTGCCCTGGGAGCCTTCATAGACCTTTTTATCGCCGTGAATTATGCAAAAGCTTCCGCTGCCCTCGCCGAACGCGATAGAATAAATCTTTGAGGACTTTATCATGGGGTCGGTGTAGCTATGCTTTTCCGACATAATGCGCTCACAGTCGTGACTAAGCTTAACAACAGACGTATCGCTGATATAGACCAGCCCCGAATCAACGTTATGAAAATTCCTTTCGAAAACTCCGGAGCCTGTAATATCGACCGAAGCATTATTTTTTTCCGAGTCGGAAAAGCTTGCGCTTCTTTCAATGCTGTCGGGCGAAAGTACATTCCACTTTACAACGACAAGAACAACTGCGCAAACGACAAGAAATATCGCTGCCGCTGCTGCTGTGTGTGACGAACAGCCGAAAGGAAGCTGCTTCTTCTTTTTTCTTCGTTTTCTGCGTTCGCTGCGATCTGTATTTTTTTCTTCGCTCAAATGCCGCTCCTCCTTTCCTGCGGCTAAGCAGCCGCAGTCTGTTCCACCGGGCTAGCGCCCGGAAGCAGTTCCACCGGGCTAGCGCCCGGAAGCAGTTCCACCGGGCTAGCGCCCGGAAGCAGTTCCA
>CACYDO010000178.1 GCA_902773165.1 uncultured Ruminococcus sp.
CAATACAGTCTATCCCAACAAATGTGTTGTGGAGGATGTTGAAGGCTTTTCATCAGCAATTGCGATGGATCATGTTTGCGCCGAGTACAGAAATATGCATCGAAGCAAAGATAATTTCATTATGGCTGACTGCACCGTTATGGATAACGACAACAGTCACTCCGATGATCCCAGTGAATGGATATACCCGGAGGATTACGCTCGGATGTTTCCCAATGTTTCGTATATCGTTGCACCGAGCCGCAATGATATGAAGGTCAAGGACGGCAAGTCGCCGAGACCGAGAAATCATGTGTATTTTTCCATCAGCACTACCACCGACCATTCTGTTTACAGTGCTTTGAAAAGCGCTATTTTATCAAAGTATTCGTTTTTCGACACCAAGGCATTGGACGCCGCAAGGTTTATTTACGGCAATTCCACGGATAACATCATATGGCATGAAGGCAGCACTACGATTGATCGAGTTATCGACACAACAACCGTTGACGTTAAGCACCACAAATTGCATACATCTGATGTCATACCGCAGGGAATGCGAAATTCTACGATGTCTGAGTTTGCCGGAAGGATCGTAAAGCGTTATGGTTTTACAAAAAAGGCACACGATATTTTTATTGAGAGATCGGAGAAATGTGAGCCGCCGCTCGATGAAAAAGAACTTGCAGCGATTTGGAGAAGCGCAGGTAAGTTTGCAAAAAAGGTACAGTCGCAAAAAGGCTACGTATCGCCGAAGGATTATGAGTTTGGGAGTGTATCTTTGAAGCCTTCGGATTATTCGGATATCGGACAGGCGAAAATCATTGCAAGAGAATGCGGAGGTGAGCTTTGTTACACGATTGCTACCGATTACCTTAGATTTGACGGAAAGTCGTGGATAGAATCAAAAGAAAAAGCTGTCGGTGCAGTGGAGGAATTTCTTGACCGTCAGCTTGAAGATGCGCTGGGTGCAGTCTCGGAAGCACTCGATCTGCTCTCACTTTGCGGAATTGACACAGATGCAGCAATGGACGGCGGAAAGCGTTTCGAGTCGTCCTTATCCGAGAAGGGCAGAGAAGCATACGATAAGCTTCGAGCAGCGTTAAAGTATCAATCGTTTGTTCTCAAAAGGCGTGACATGAAGTATGTAACTTCCGCAATGCAGGCGGCAAGACCGATGATCGAGCGCAGCCCGTCAGAGCTTGATGTAAACGGATTTTTGCTCAATACGCCTATCGGTACATACGATCTCACTAAGGGTATGAATGGACTTCGAGAGCATAGATCGGAGGATCTTATTACAAAGATCACGGCTGTTGCGCCGAGCGACGAAGGTAAAAAGGAGTGGCTCGAATCACTTAATTATACATTTCAGGGTAACGCCGAGCTTATCAATTATGTTCAGCAAATTGCCGGACTGTGCGCTGTTGGAAATGTGTATCGTGAAGAGCTTATTATTTCGTATGGCGTCGGCAGCAACGGTAAATCTACTTTTTGGAATTCTATCGCAGGTGTTCTAGGAAACTACAGCGGCAATATTTCCGCAGATGCACTGACGGTAGGCTGCAAGCGAAACGTGAAGCCGGAGCTTGCGGAGACTAAGGGGAAAAGATTTCTTATCGCCGCTGAACTTGAAGAGGGTATGCGCCTTAACACATCGACTGTCAAGCAGCTTTGCTCGACCGATGAGATTTTTGCCGAAAAGAAGTACAAAGATCCTTTCTCATTCAAGCCGAGCCACACACTCGTTCTCTACACTAATCATCTGCCGAGGGTGGGCGCAATGGACGACGGCATTTGGCGCAGAATGATCGTAATACCGTTTAATGCGAAAATCAAAGGCAAGAAGGATATCAAGAATTACTCCGAGTATCTCATCAAAAACTGCGGAGGGTATATTCTCAAATGGATCATTGAAGGTGCAGAGAAAATCATTGCAAACGGCTTTGTTATCGAACAGCCTGAATGTGTGAGGGCGGCGATCACAAAATTCAAGAGTGATAATGACTGGCTGACTCACTATCTCGATGAGTGCTGCATTGTTGAATCGGGTGCAACTCAGAAATCGGGTGAGCTTTACAGCGATTATCGTGCTTATTGCTTGCGTGTAGGAGAATTTGCGAGAAGTACAACAGAGTTTTATAACGCTCTTGACATCAGAGGGTTTATGCGTAAAAAAACAAAGAAAGGTAGCTTTATCTTAGGTCTGAAACTGAAAGATGAAGGCTTTGTGTAAATATATAATATTGATAAAATAATATTATAACCATTAATAGTGATGGTCTGTTAAGGTCTATTCTAAAAGTTACTATAGGGATAAAAAAATAATACTATATAGAAGAGTTATGGAAAAGACTTTAACGACCTTCACCTTAGGAGAATAATGATGAATGAGAAGATAATTGAACAAAAGCTTCGTGACGAAGTTAAACGAAGAGGCGGTCTTGCCTTGAAGTTTGTATCTCCGGGATTTTCAGGTGTTCCCGATAGACTTGTTCTAATGCCTGATGGGAATGTAGGCTTTGTAGAAGTAAAGACTCCGGGAAAAGCTCCGAGAGCGATTCAAATATCGGTGCATAAAAGGCTCAGGCGATTAGGCTATAAAGTCTTTGTGCTTGACAACATCGAAAGTATTACACGCATTATTGACGAGATCGAAGGGAAGTGATGACACATGAAGTTCATTCCTCACGAATACCAGAAGTTTGCAATTGAATATATAAAAACACATAAAATCTCTGCAGTCCTGTTGGATATGGGCTTGGGTTGAGGGTAAAACAGTTATTACACTCACTGCAATAAATGACTTGTTGTTCGATAGCTTCGATGTACATAAGGTTCTTGTCATAGGACCGCTGAGAGTCTGCCGAACAACATGGGGCGATGAAATAGCGAAATGGGATCATCTAGGGAACATAACTTACAAGGTCGCTGTTGGTAATGAGGAAGAGAGGCTCGAAGCCCTGAATGCCAAAGCAGACATATACATCATCAACCGGGAGAACTTACAGTGGCTTGTTGAAAAGAGTGGTATCAGATTCGATTTCGATATGATCGTCATAGACGAGCTGTCATCGTTCAAGAATCAGAGGTCAAAACGATTCAAAGCCTTGTTGAAGGTGAGACCGAAGGTC
>CACYDO010000179.1 GCA_902773165.1 uncultured Ruminococcus sp.
GGGATTTATTAAAACTGTAAAACATTGTCGGCGTATTTCAGGGCGTCTTTTTCGTGAGTTATCATGAGGACGGACGCGCCGTTTTTCGCGTGATCTTTGAGGAGCTTCAATACAAGCCCGGAGGCTTCATCGTCAAGATCACTTGTAGGCTCGTCGGCAATAATTATTTCCGGCTCGTTGATCAGCGCGCGCGCAACAGCCATTCGCCGAAGCTCGCCGCCCGAAAGCTCGTTGGCGTAAACGTCGCACAGATCGGCTATATTCATCTGTGAAAGCAATTCCCGGGCGCGTTTTTCGGCATTTTTCGCATCGCCATGATACATCGCAGAAGGAAGAAGAACATTTTCAAGAACCGTCAGACTTTGCAGACCCGTATGTCCCTGCGGTATTATTCCGAAATGATCGCAGCGAATTCGTGAGCGCTCCTTGTCGGACATCGCGTACAGATCTTTTTCGTCAAGCAGTACAGTTCCCTCTGTGGGAGTTAGCAGACCCGAAAGCATGTTTGAAAATGTCGTTTTGCCGCAGCCCGATCGTCCTGTTATCTCCGTAAGCTTGCCCTCTTCCAGGCAAAAGTCGGTAGGCTTGACTGCGACAAAAATATTTGTGTTCGTTCCCTTGCGGAAAAAGCTCCTGCTTATCCCCTTTGCTTCAAGCTTCATTTATGCGTCCTCCCTTAACAGCAGACCCGTTTCGCTTTGCGATATCCTGTATGCGGAAACAGACGAGGTAAATACTCCTGCGGCAACTGACAGCAGGAGCGTTCCGCCGCAAAGCGCTGCCAATACCGCTGCGCCGGGCAGCAGAAACGGAAATCCCAAAGCAGCCTTCAGCGTGTCTGCCAGCGGAAAGATAACCGCAAATGATATCGCAAGCCCCAGAAATGCGCCTGCCGCGCTGGTCATCACCGATTCAAACGCCATCACCGAAAAGATCATCGTCCTGGAAGCGCCCATTGTTCGCAGTATTGCAAATTCCTTGCGGCGTTCGTTCGACAAAAGCGCAAACACCACGATAAGGATCACCACAGCCAGGATCCATATTACGCCTACAAGTACGCCTATCATGCCGGAAACTCCGGAAAGACCCTCCGATATTCCTGAAACCATGCTTTTCGCCGGGGAAGCCTGAACCTTGGTTATGTGAATATTGATGTCGTCGGCTACCGCCTCCGCACTGTACCCCTCAGACGTTTTTATCATCACCGCAGAGGCAGCAGAGTCTATATCCACGCCCTTAAACGTATCTGTTTCAAGCAGATTTGCGGCATTATGCGCCATTTGCTTTACTGTATTCATATTCGCATATACTGCGCTGTCAAGACCCGTTCCCGTTTTATCGAGCTGCGCCGCAACACGGTAAGTCTCTCCGTAAAACTTTATCGTTTTATCCTCCGGTACGCTTACGTCAGCGCCAACGATAATATCTCCGTCGGAAAATTCTCCCGAATAGCTCTCCCTTATCCACGGCTGAATAAGGAAATCTGTTTCCGGCTCGAAGCCGATTATCTGAACGCGGCCCGAACAGCAGCTCGCTTTTGCCGAAGTGAGAAAAAACTGCCTTCCTGCCTGTTCCACGCCCGGAGCTGCCTTGATTTTTTCAACGTCCTTCGCAGACATATAATAAGCACCTGTAATGCCCTGCAAAAGAATATCGTCTACCGTTCCGTGACCCTTGGCGGAATTCGGAACGACTACAACATCTGCTCCCAGACGGGAACGATATCCCTCCAGACCGTTTTGCAGACTGATGATCGTAAACGCACCGAAAAAAAGCGTAAAGGAAAGGAACATTACGAGCGCAGCCAAAGCCGCCGAGCGAAACGGTCTGCGCTTTATGTTTTTCAAGGAAAGACTGAGCGCAAATTTCATGCGTTTTCCTCCTTGCGGAGATCTTTCCGTTTATGCTTTTCCTTTGAATCATCGGCAAGATAAAAAATAATATCTCCGACAGCCGCAAGCAAAAGAACGATCATCAATATTACAGTCCACAGCTGCGTATCTTTGCGGCAGCTCATCTCCTCCATTTTGCAAAGTGAGATTATCTTGCCGGGGATACAGAATATAAGTAC
>CACYDO010000180.1 GCA_902773165.1 uncultured Ruminococcus sp.
GGCAGTTCCGTTGGTCTTTGTAATAACGATAAATTGGTTTCCGCATTTTGTGATTTTCGTTGATCTTATGCGGAAACCTTTTTTATAAAGGTGAATGATATGAGTACCGCATTAGTTTTGATGGTAAACGCCATGTTTGTAATACCGCTTGCTGCGAGGGTCGCATAGCTTGTAAAAACAAAGCGTTTAAAACGTGACTGCACTTACCCGATAAAGGCTAAGATCAAGGAAATCAAGCTTCGGTCGGACGAATCCACAAGCTATGAACCCCGAAACCGAAACAGAATCCACACACTCATATACTGAGTACGTTCAGATACTTGAATTTGACAACGCCGGAGTGATCCACACTGTCAAAGGACATACGTATCGTGACAAAAAGCTTGCCGGCAACGAGGGCGATATTGTTGAACTGCTCATTGATCCAAACAACGGTGAGCGTTATTTAATCAAGGACGACCCGAATAACGACGGCCGATTGAACGTGATAACGGCGGTCGTAGGGATTCTTTGGATAGCCGCAAACATCGTTATGATTATCGTTTCTAATAGTCTTTGAAATAAAAAAGTCCGGAGCTTCAAAAACCCCGGGCTTTTTTGTTTATTGCAAACCATAGAATCTGCATGCATTTTCCTTTGTAAACCGAAGGACGTCTTCGGCAGACATTCCGCGTATTTCGCCTATTTTTTCGGCTATGTGAGCTATAAGGGAGCTGTCATTGCGCTTGCCGCGAAACGGAACGGGAGCCAGATAAGGCGCGTCCGTTTCCAGAAGCAGCCTGTCAATAGGTACTTCCCTCGCGACCTCTACGGGAACTCTTGCATTCTTAAACGTCACCGTACCGCCGAGTGAAATATACATATTTCCGCAGCGCAAAACCTCTTTCAGCATTTCGGCAGAACCGCTGTAACAATGAAGAAGACCATAGGGCTGATATTTTTTCAGATACTCCAACGTATCGCCGTGGGCTTCGCGGTCATGTATTATTATCGGCATGTTTACATCTTTTGACAGCATAAGCTGTCTTTCAAAGATAATATGCTGCTCCTTTTTTGGAATATCCCAATAGTAATCAAGCCCCGTTTCTCCTATCGCCACAACTTTTTTATTTTTAAGCATTGCGGCGATTTTTTCTATATATTCGTCCATACGTCCAACATCTGTATCAGCTGTACTTTCCGGGTGAATCCCGACAGCGGCGTAAAGAAAATCGTATTTTTCCGCCAGATCTATTGATACCTGTGAGGTTGCAATATCCGTTCCGTTAGTAACCGCTGCAAATACGCCTTTTTCGGGCAGAGAAGCAAGCAGCTCTTCGCGGTCATCATTAAATTTGTCGTCATCGTAATGTGCGTGAGCGTCAAATATCAGTCTTTCCATAATATTTTCTCTATCCCCTTTTGATATTCAACTAAAATCCGCGCCGACAGAATGATATCGGCGCGGTCAATATTATTTATGAAATCTAAAGCAAAAACGATTTACCAGTCTTCTTCCTCGTCGTAATACTCGTCTTCGCCTTCATCGTAGTAGTATTCATCATCATCGCCGTAATCTTCATCATCGTAGCCGGATCTGCTGCTTGACCAGTATTCGTCATCGTCCCAATGCGGGTCAAGTCCATCGGAATCAGTATCGCTGTCAGACGAATCGCGGTCAGATGACTCCGAATCGGTTCTGCGTGAAGAATCGCTGTCTGAATCGGAAGAAGCCTTGTCGCTGTCGCTGCTCTTCTTGTCGGTATCGGTATCGCTTCCTGCCGTTCCGGGCATAATAATATCGTTAACGCCAAGAGCCTTTACAGCTGCCAGGAACTGCGGATCAGACGCACGGACAAGAGAACCCGAGTCGTAAGCCTTCTGATCTGCAATACTAAGCTCAACGACATTTGTCGGTACAACGCCCGAAGTTGAATATGTCTGCTGACCTTTAGTTACATAGTAAAGATTGGGGATAAGAACGTAATCGCCTGAGTTAAGCTTTACAGCGTCGGTCTGAGCGCAGTCGCCTGCCGTTGTTGTACCAACAATAACAGCCTTGCCGTAGGCGTTGAGAGTAGACGCAAAGATCTCGGCTACACCGGATGTATTTCCGTTTACAAGCACAGCGATATCGTAGCTGATCTCGCTCTGATCCGAAGTATAAAGAACAGTTCTGTTGCCGTTTTTGTCAACACCTGCGATAGTTTCGCCCTCGGGAAGAAGCATATCGAGGATCTGAGCTGCAACGTCGATCTTGCCGGAATTGCAGTTTCTGAGATCGAGAACGAGCATGTCTACCTTAAGGATAGAAGCGCTGCTGAAATCATTCAATGCGGCAGAGAAGGAATTCTTTGTTGAATCCTCAAAGCCGAGGAACTGAACGTAACCAACGCCCTTTCCGAAATTCTCGTAAATAATTGTTTCGCCTGCAATGCCCTTGTTATACTCGGCATACTCAGCCGCGGTCAGATACTTCACCGAGCTGTCGCCAAGTCCTTCAACGTAGCCCTTGCACATACCCTTTATAAGATCGTCTTCGTTGATCGTACCGAGATAGTTGTCATGAACAACCTTTTCCACCTCAGCGACCTGATCGTTTACAGAGCCTGCCGA
>CACYDO010000181.1 GCA_902773165.1 uncultured Ruminococcus sp.
GCCGTATTTCACGACGATACTGCGCTTGGCGCAAAGAAAAGGCTTTTTCTGCTGTTTATGCTCAATTTATCCGACTGGATATGTACTCTGGCGCTGCTCGGAACAGGCTTTTTCAAAGAGGCAAATCCGCTTATGCAGGGAGTAATAGCGAATCCGCTTCTGGGATTTCTTGTAAAAGCTGCGCTTCCGCTCGGACTTATTCTCTTCGCTGTGACTAAACTGAAGGAAGCCGACAGCCGTCAGATCCTTGTTTCAAATAACGTAGCGCTTTTTGGCGTTTCCGTTTATTTTCTGCTGAATCTGTATCATATCCTGTGCTTTGTGCTTGTCGCTGTGATAAGCAGATAGGCTGTATTTTTACAGATTTATAGAAAAATATCCCGTCGGACAAGCACTAGTGCTTGTATCAATAAAAAAACTAAGAGGAAAATTATGGCGATATTAACCGTCAGCAATCTCTCCGTGAGCTTCGCGGAGAGGGTGCTGTTTGACAATATTTCATTTGCTCTCGAAAAGGGCGATAAGGCAGGTCTTATTGGCGCAAACGGAACGGGAAAAACTACTCTTTTCAGGGTCATCACCGGGCAGCTGGAGCAGACCTCGGGCGGCGTTTCCAAAGAAAAGGATCTGCGCCTGGGCTATATGGAGCAGTTTTCGTGCAGCGTTTCGGGAAGAACGGTTTATACGGAGCTTCTCAGCGTATTTGAAACGCTCATAGCAGCCGAAAAGCACCTATCGGAAATTATTTCTAAAATGGAAAGCGGCGACCACTCCGAAAAGCTGATCGAGGAGGAAATGCAGCTTCGCGAAAAATTTGAACGCGATGGCGGTCTTACATATGTCAGCCGGACGAAATCGGCGCTTGTCGGTCTTGGATTTGGGCAGGCGCAGTTCGATATGCCTGTGGAGAATTTAAGCGGCGGTCAGCGTTCCAAGCTCGCACTCGCAAAGCTGCTTCTCAGCGGTTCGGATATCCTGCTGCTTGACGAGCCGACAAACCATCTCGATATATCTGCCGTGAACTGGTTGGAAAGCTTTATTAAAGACTACCGAGGAACTGTTCTCGTTATATCTCACGACAGATATTTTCTCGATAAGGTCACCGATAAAACGATCGAGATCGAACACGGAAAATCCAGAATGTATATCGGCTCGTATTCTCAATTCATAGAAAAAAAGAAAAAGATACTTGCTGAGGAACGCGCTCATTATGAGCAGCAAATGAAGGAGATACGCCGCATTGAGGGCATAGTCGAGCAGCAAAAGCGCTGGGGCGTTGCTCATAATTTTATCACTGCGGCAAGCAAGCAGAAGCAGGCGGACAAACTTAAAGAGGAGCTTGTTGCGCCGGAAGCGGAGCTTGAAACGATAAATTTCAGCTTTACGCCAAAGTGTGATACCGGAGAGGACGTACTTATTGTTGAAGATCTGGAAAAAAGCTTTGAGGACAAGCACATTTTTTCTAATGTGAATATCCACCTAAGAAAAGGCGAAAGGGTGTTTATTCTCGGTGAAAACGGCTGCGGAAAAACGACGCTGCTGAAAATAATCCAAAAAATGTATCCTGCCGACGGAGGCAGCGTTTATCTCGGCGCTAACGTCGAAACGGGATACTTCGATCAGGTTCAGAGCGGACTTGATCTCAAAAAAACAGCTCTCGATCAGGTCTGGGATACGTTCCCGTATCTTACCGAAACAAAGGTGCGCACAGCGCTTGGAAGATTTCTGTTTAAAGGCGACGATGTTTTCAGACCTATCGCGCAGATGAGCGGCGGCGAGCGTTCACGTATTGCATTGCTCATACTTATGCTGCGAGGTGCGAATTTCCTGCTTCTTGACGAGCCGACAAACCATCTTGACGCGCTTTTCAGGGAGCAGCTGGAGCAGACTCTTGCAGCTTACAGCGGAACTATGCTGATCGTATCGCATGACCGTTATTTTATAAATAAGCTTGCAGACCGCGTGCTTGTTCTGGGTGAAAACGGTGTCACCGAGTATCTCGGAAATTACGATTATTACTTAGAAAAAACGAACGCCTCATTCAATAAAGATATATTTGCTTCGGCAAAACAGCCGGAAGCTCCCGAAAAGGAGAAAAAAAGAAACGAATATTTTCGCCGCAAGGAGGAGCGTTCTCAGCTTGCAAAAGCAAAAACGCGTCTGAAAAGGTGCGAGGAAAGTATCGCCGAAGCAGAAGCGCAGATTGCTCAGACACAGGAGCTTCTCTCAGGCGAGGAAGCGCAGACAAGCTACGAAAAGCTGATGGAATATACAGAAAAGCTCGACAAGCTCAACGCGTCGCTCGAAGCTCTGTATGAGGAATGGGAAGAAGCTGCGCAGGCGGTGGAAGAGTGAGTTAGTGTAAAGAATAATGGGCAGCTTGCGGCGCGGGAACTAATTAACCGCCGCAACAAAGTCCGGCGGAACTGCCTCTGGGCGTCTGCCCAGCGAAACTGCCCCGGGCGCCTGCCCGGCCGTGGAGGAGTGAGCGCGATTTGACGGCAGTAACAGCAGTGATATTAATTCTGCTTGCGGCGAACCTCGGATTGCTTATATTTTTACTTGTAAAAACGAGCGGTTCGTCCGGCAGCGACATCATAGAGTCGGTAAAAAAAGCCGACAAGCACCAAAAGGAAATTTACGAGCGTCTGACCTCTCAGCAGCAAAAGCTTCGCCGTGAGCTTGCTTCGCAGGACAGCTCTCAGCGAAAGGAGCTGAACGCGAGCATTCAGGGAGGAATGACAAGCCTTAGCAGCGTTCTTTCGGAGAACATGAGCAATTCTCTCTCCGCGCAGAACGACAGACTTCTGAGCATGGAGGAGCGGCTCAAAACATTTTCAGTTGAAAACGAACAGAAGTTATCGCAGATACGCGAAACGATGGAGCAGCGGCTCGATACTCTTCGTGAGCAGAATAATATCAAGCTTGACGAAATGAGAACGATAGTTACGGAAAAGCTTAACCACACTATCGACAGCAGAATGACTGAGTCGTTCAAGATCGTTAACGACCGGCTTGAGCAGGTCTATAAGGGCTTGGGAGAAATGCAGAGCCTTGCCGCGAATGTAGGCGATCTGAAACGCGTGCTGTCAAACGTTAAAACCCGTGGTATCCTCGGCGAAGTGCAGCTCGGCGCGATACTTCGAGAGATACTCAGCCCCGATCAATATGAAGAAAACGCAGCTGTGCGCCCCGGTTCAAGAAATGTCGTTGAATTTGCCGTAAAGCTGCCTTCCGGCAGCGGAATAGTTTATTTGCCCATAGATTCCAAATTTCCGGGCGATACATACGCAGCGCTCAGAGAGGCTTATGAATCGGGCGATCCCGTAAAAACAGAGCTTGCCGCAAAGCAGCTTGTCCGCACGATCAGACAGGAGGCTAAGGATATTCACGACAAATATATTTCACCTCCGTATACAACGGATTTTGCCGTGATGTTCCTGCCGTTTGAGGGTCTTTACTCCGAAGTTGTGAGCAGAGGA
>CACYDO010000182.1 GCA_902773165.1 uncultured Ruminococcus sp.
ATACTCGATCTTTTTGACCCTGTGGATTGGCTGACGGTGTTGGATTAAATAAATTTATATTTTCCTCTTTACCGCAAACGAAAAACGGTGTATAATAATATATTAATGAAAAGAAAAAGGAGTACAATTATGGGTATGACAATGACTCAAAAGATCCTCGCAGCAGGCGCGGGTCTTGAAAAGGTAGTGCCGGGTCAGCTTATCAGAGTTAAGCTGAGCCTTGTTCTCGGCAATGACATTACCACTCCCGTTGCGATCAATGAGTTTGAGAAAAACGGCTTTAACGGCGTTTTCGATAAGTCTAAGATCGCTATGGTAATGGATCACTTTGTTCCTAATAAGGACATCAAGGCGGCTCAGCAAACTCAGCAGTGCCGCTGCTTCGCCGGAAAGTTCGATATTGACAATTATTTCGACGTCGGCGAAATGGGTATCGAGCATGCGCTTCTTCCTGAAAAAGGTCTTGTAGCTCCCGGCGATATCGTTATCGGAGCAGATTCCCACACCTGCACATACGGTGCGATCGGCGCGTTCTCAACGGGCGTAGGCTCCACCGATATGGCGGCAGGTATGGCTACGGGTGAAGCTTGGTTTAAGGTTCCGGAAGCAATTAAGTTTAACTTAAAGGGCAAGCTGAAGCCTTACGTTTCGGGCAAGGACGTTATTCTCTTCATCATAGGCAAGATCGGCGTTGACGGTGCACTTTACAAATCTATGGAGTTTACAGGCGAGGGCGTTTCGGAGCTTTCTGTAGACGACAGACTTTGTATTTCTAATATGGCAATCGAAGCAGGCGCTAAGAACGGCATTTTTGAAGTTGACGATCAGACGCTTGCTTATGTTAACGAGAGAGTTGACAGACCGTATACCGTTTATAAGGCGGACGATGACGCTGAGTATGAGAGAGTTATAGATATTGATCTCGGCATGATCGACCCGACTGTTGCATGTCCTCATCTTCCCGAAAATACGGCTGACGCGTCGGCGCTTTCCGATGTGAAGATAGATCAGGTCGTTATCGGCTCATGCACAAACGGACGTATTTCCGATCTGCGCATTGCAGCAGAGATACTCAAGGGCAAGCACATTGCTAAGGGGATCCGCTGCATCGTTATTCCGGCTACGCCTAAAATTTACCGCGAGGCTATGAAGGAAGGCTATATCGAAACCTTTATGGAAGCAGGCTGCGCCGTTTCTACACCGACATGCGGTCCGTGCCTCGGCGGATATATGGGTATTCTTGCCGAGAATGAGGTCGCTGTTGCAACGACTAACAGAAACTTTGTCGGCAGAATGGGTCATGTAACGTCTAAGATCTATCTTGCAAGCCCTGCAGTAGCTGCGGCAAGCGCGCTCACAGGCGTTATAACCGACCCGAGAAGCATTGCGCAGTAAAGGAGTGGAGAATATGAATGCAAAGGGTACTGTACATAAGTACGGCAATAATATAGATACCGACGTTATTATCCCTGCAAGATACCTCAATACGGCAGATCACAGCGAGCTTGCAAAGCACTGCATGGAGGATATCGACACGGAGTTTGTCAATAAGGTTTCAAAGGGCGATATCATGGTAGGCGGAGCGAATTTCGGCTGCGGTTCTTCTCGTGAGCATGCGCCGATAGCAATTAAAGCTTCGGGAATCGACTGCGTTATCGCAAAAAGCTTCGCAAGAATTTTTTACAGAAACGCTATCAATATCGGTCTTGCTATTCTTGAATGCCCCGAGGCAAGCGAGAAAATCGACAACGGCGATACAGTTAGTATTGACTTTGATACCGGTATAATATACAATGAAACTAAGGGAGAGCAGTATCAGGCTCAGCCCTTCCCGGAGTTTATCAAGGAGATCATCAGAGCAAACGGTCTTCTGAATTCCATAAAGAATAAAGCCGAAAACCAATAAGGCTCGGCGTGTGATGCTTTAAGAGTATGGTAAAAAAGGTGAAGAAAAATGAATAAGAAAATAACAGTTCTCAAGGGCGACGGTATTGGTCCGGAGATCGTCAACGAGGCTTTGAAGGTACTCGATAAGATCGGCGAAAAGTACGGTCATACCTTTGAGAAGGATTACGTAGATATCGGCGGTGCGTCGATCGACAAGTACGGTGTGCCAATCACAGACGAAGGTCTTGAACGCTGCAAAAACTGCGACAGCGTTCTTCTCGGAGCTGTCGGCGGACCTAAGTGGGATACGATCGACCCGGCAAAACGACCCGAAAAAGCGCTTCTTAAAGTAAGAGCAGAGCTCGGTTTGTTTGCAAATCTGCGCCCGACAAAAATGTTCGGTCAGCTCAAAGAAGCTTCTCCGCTTAAAGATACCGGAATTAAGGACGGTCTTGACCTCATGATCGTAAGAGAGCTTACGGGAGGTATCTATTTTGGTGAGCATAAGACGTTTGAACAGGACGGCGAAGAGGCTGCTTCCGACCTGATGTTCTATTCTGAGCATGAGATCGAAAGAATCGGCAGAGTTGCTTTTGAAGCTGCGCGCAAGAGAGGAAAGAAGGTTCACTCGGTAGATAAGGCAAATGTTCTCGATTCCTCTAAGCTCTGGAGAAAGGTAATGCACAAACTCTCAGAGGAGTACAGCGACGTTGAATACAGCGATATTCTCGTTGACAATACCGCTATGCAGCTCGTAAGAAATCCCGGTCAGTTTGACGTTATCGTAACGGAGAATATGTTCGGAGATATCCTTTCCGATGAAGCAAGCATGCTGACAGGTTCAATCGGAATGATGCCTTCTGCAAGCCTTTCTTCAACAACTCTCGGAATGTATGAGCCTATCCATGGTTCTGCACCCGATATTGCAGGTCAGAACATTGCCAATCCGCTCGGAACAATTCTTTCAGTCGCAATGATGCTGCGCTACTCATTCGATATGATCGAAGAAGCAGACGACATTGAAAGAGCAGTCAACGCAGTTCTCGATAAGGGCTACAGAACAGGCGATATCGCAGGAAAGAACGCAGACGTTAAGAAGGTAACGTGCAGCGAAATGGGCAACCTTGTCTGCGCGGAATTGATGTAAACCATAAATTCTTACAATTACTAATTGGGCGATTAAATAATTCAATACGATTATCGTGAAACGTTATGAAAAGCTTTGCCGGGGTGCAGTGGCGCGCAGCGCCCCGCACCAAAAGCCCCCTCCCTTCCCTGACGGAGGGAAAGAAGGGGGGGAGGTTGGGTGGCGAAAGTGAGGAGCAGTTTTTTACGATGATTTAGTTAGTTGCCGGAGTATTAATTACCAACTATTATACAAAAAATATGACAGCCTGCCCGGGGAGGAATGAGGGAAATGGTACAGCTTGAAAATGTATATCAAGCGGCATTTGCACTTAAAAGTATTATAAGAAATACGGAGTTGATAAAAGCACCGAAGATCAACCCCGATGTTAATTTGTACATAAAGCCGGAGAATCTTCAGATAACCGGTTCGTTTAAGGTAAGAGGTGCAGCGTATAAAATATCAAGACTGACAGAAGAGGAAAAGGCAAGAGGCGTTATCGCCTGTTCCGCAGGAAACCATGCTCAGGGCGTTGCTCTTGCAGCGGCTCGCCACAACATTAAATCCGTTATCTGCCTGCCTGATATCGCTCCGATCTCAAAGGTTGAAGCTACGCGTTCATACGGCGCTCAGATAGAGCTTGTAAACGGCGTTTACGATGACGCTTATCAGCGTGCACTCCAGCTTAAAGACGAGATGGGGTATACATTTATTCACCCGTTCGACGACGACGCTGTAATTGCGGGTCAGGGTACTATCGCGATCGAGATACTCAATGAGAATCCCGACGTAGAAGCAATCGTTGTTCCGGTAGGCGGCGGCGGTCTTATTTCCGGTATCGCCTATGCAGTCAAAATGCTGCGCCCCGATGTTAAGGTTTACGGCGTTCAGGCAGCAGGCGCTCCGTCTATGGTGAATTCCGTGAACGAGGGTCATATCCTTACGCTTGACAGCGTTCATACCTTTGCAGACGGTATCTCCGTTAAGCAGCCAGGAGAAAATACATTTGCTATTTGCAGTAAATATGTTGACGATCTCGTTACGGTGACGGACGATGAAACTGCCAACGCAATTCTTGCACTGATGGAAAATCAGAAGCTCGTTGCCGAGGGTGCAGGCGCTGTTTCCGTTGCGGCAGTTATGTTCAATAAGCTTCCCGTAAAGGGAAAGAATACCGTATGCGTCGTTTCTGGCGGTAATGTGGACGTAACTATTCTGTCAAGAATTATTGACAGAGGTCTTCTTAAATCGGGCAGACTTGAAAAGCTGTCTATTCATCTTACAGATAAGCCCGGTCAGCTCAGAGATATGTCGGCTATTATCGCGGAAGCCGGTGCAAACATCGTTTCTGTTAACTATGAGCATGCCGAAAAGGGCAGCGACGTTAACAGCTGCATTATCAGGATCGAGCTTGAAACAAAGGACAGAGCGCATATCAAGCAGGTTCGCTCAGCACTCGCCGCAGAGGGATTCAATATACTCAATTAAAATTTCTATATTATAATATTTATATTAGTTGTGCGCATAGGCTATTTTGGTTTAGTTATTTGCGCTTTATCAAAGAAAAGGGGTAATAACAATGGCAGAGAAAGTATATACAAAAAACGCGCCCGACGCTATCGGACCGTATTCTCAGGCAGTAAAGGTCGGCTCGCTCGTATTTACGTCGGGTCAGATCGCTATAAACCCGGCTACGGGCGCAGTTGAAGCAGAGGGCATCGAAGCTCAGACAGAGCAGGTATGCAAAAACCTCGGCGCCGTTCTCGCAGAAGCAGGCAGCAGCCTTGACAAAGCGGTAAAAACTGTTTGCTTCCTCGCAGATATGGGCGATTTCGCAGCGTTCAACGAGGTATACGGCAAATACTTTACATCAAAGCCTGCACGCTCCTGCGTAGCGGTAAAAACTCTTCCGAAAAACGTACTCGTTGAGGTTGAGGTTATCGCAGAGCTTTGATAATGTAAGCAAGGGCTACAATCCATAAAGAAAGGATCGATAAGAATGGTTTTAAACGGTTCACAGATATTGGCTAACGTTCTCCTCGAAAACGAAGTAGATACTATCTTCGGTTATCCGGGCGGTGCAGTTCTCAATATCTATGACGCACTTTATGAATACAGCGATAAGATAACTCA
>CACYDO010000183.1 GCA_902773165.1 uncultured Ruminococcus sp.
GTCAGCGGCGACATGCCGCCACACGGAGGATCTTGTTTTTGTCTTTGAGTTTGTTGGTTTCGCAGCCGGAGCTGATGTCTGCTGCCCAGGGGTGAAGCTGAGAAATCACATCGGGCAGATTGCTTTCGTTAAGTCCTCCGGCAAGGATATAATCTCGCTTAATATCTTTTAACAAGCTGTGGTCAAATGTGCGTCCGCTGCCAAGACCTGCGTCAAGCAGAATCTTGTCCGCTGAGGAACGCATCGCCGAGGATACGTCTTCTTTATCTTTTATTATAAACGACTTCCATATCTGCGCGTTTGTAAGGCTGCGAAGACGGGAAATGTATTCCTCGTCTTCGTGTCCGTGAAGCTGAATGATGTTTATAACTCCCGTGTTCGCAAGCTCTGCGGCAAATTCTGCCGGTGCGTCAACAAATACGCCTACTGTCAGAATATCCGGGTCTGTCATTTCACGAAAATGCCGCGCCTTCTCCGGAGTTATGTTACGGTGACTTTTCGGAAAGCCGATGATAAATCCGATAAAGTCAGGCTTTGCTTCGTTTATTGCGGCAACGTCTTCTTCACGGAATATGCCGCATATCTTTATCTTAGTTTTTCGCTGCATTTTCTCTCAGCTCCGTAATGAATTTTTTCTTGTCGGCGCTTCTCATGAGTGCTTCACCTATCAGCACAGCGTTTGCTCCTCCGTTTATCAGCGCTGCGCCGTCCTGCGGAGTCTGTACGCCGCTTTCAGCTACAAATACGGCGTTGTCGGGAATACTGCTGCGAAGATTAAGCGCTGTCGAGGTATTGACAGAAAAATCCCGCAGATCACGGTTGTTTACGCCGATGATCCTTGCTCCGCAGCGCACCGCCGTTTCGATCTCGCTGTGGCTGTGAGTTTCAACAAGCGCAGATAATCCCAGTGAATCGCACTGCGCTAAGTATTCGAGAAGCTCCTTTTCATTTAATATAGCGCATATCAGAAGAACTGCGTCTGCGCCCATGACCTTTGCTTCGTATATCTGATATCTGTCTACCGTGAAATCCTTGCGCAGCATGGGAACAGAGACGGCTTTTCTGATCTCACGGAATATATCGTCGCTGCCGAGAAACCACTTCGGTTCGGTAAGGCATGATATCGCGTCTGTTCCTGCCGATTCGTACTCCTTCGCAACGGATAAATACGGAAAATCCTCGCTGATAATGCCCTTTGACGGAGAGGCCTTCTTGACCTCGCTTATAATTGCGCCGCCTTCTCTGCGCAGCGCTTTTTCAAAACTAAAATCTCCCTTAGGTTTGCTGTAAGCAAGCTGTTTGAGATCGTTTTCTGAGATGCTTTTTTTGTTTTCGGATACGCGGTATCGCGCGTACTCTGCAAGCTCGTCCAATATCATTTCAGATCCTCCTCTTAGTTTCTGGCAGTTACAATAATCTATGGCCATTTTCCGCTCATACCACTACGCATAAATTTCAAAATGCGGAAACCAACTACCAGTCACGCAAATCAAAACCGGAATTGCCTCCCGGGGCTTCCCGGGCGCATAAATTCCCAAACGCGGAAACCAACTACCCGTCACGCAAATCAAAACCGGAATTGCCTCCCGGGGCTTCCCGGGCGCATAAATTCCAAAACGCGGAAACCAACTATCCGTCACGCAAATCAAAACCGGAACTGCCTCCCGGGGCTTCCCGGGCGGAACAGTCAGCGGCGACACGCCGCCGGTTAGGCGTTTGTTGCTTTAATGAATTCTTCAAGCTTAGCTTCGGCTTTGCCGCTGTCAATAGTCTCGGCTGCAAGGTTAATTGCGTCGGCGTAGGGGATATCCTTTGCAACGTGGAG
The DNA here is from genome assembly GCA_902773165.1 of uncultured Ruminococcus sp. Classification (GTDB taxonomy): domain Bacteria; phylum Bacillota; class Clostridia; order Oscillospirales; family Acutalibacteraceae; genus RUG592. The sequence goes on from CACYDO010000183.1 coordinate 1,826, forward strand.
CGCTGCGGCTGAATTCAGAAGAACTGCCGTTCTTTTTCCTCCGCGCTCTTTGCCGGAGAGGATCGCCCTTGTGATAGCTGCGTTTTCCTCCGGCGTTCCTCCTACAAGCTCGCTCTTGTCGCAAAGCTCAAAGCCGTAATCGCGGGGGTCGATCTCGTATTCCTTGAATTCACCTGAGCAAATTTCGCAAACCTTCGTTTTTGCGCTTGCGGAAATTTCGTCAAGTCCGTCTTCGCCGTAAACTACCATACCTTTTTTTACGCCAAGCTTATACAGAATTTTAGCCATCGGTACAACAAGCTCGTCGCTGTAAACGCCCATTACCTGCATTGCTGCGTTTGCCGGGTTCGTAAGAGGTCCGAGAATGTTGAACACTGTGCGGATAGCAAGCTGCTTTCTGACAGGTCCTACATATTTCATTGCAGAGTGATACGTCTGAGCGAAAAGGAAGCAGATACCTGTCTTTTCAAGAACGTTTTCGTTCTTTTTGGGGTCAATGCGGATATTTACGCCAAGAGCTTCAAGAACGTCTGCCGCACCGCTGCGGCTTGAAGCCGCTCTGTTGCCGTGCTTTGCTACGGGAACGTCTGCTGCTGCAATGACAATAGATGATGTTGTGGATATATTAAACGAATTGGAGTGATCGCCGCCTGTTCCGACAATTTCAAGAAGCTCGCGGCTGCTGTTGAGCTTCTCTGCGTGCTTTCTCATGCCCTTTGCGGAAGCTACGATCTCGTCTGTGGTTTCTCCCTTTACGGAAAGCATAGACAGATATGCCGCGGTCTGAACCTCGGTCGTTTCTCCGCTCATGATCTCGTCCATTACCTTTTCTACTGTTTCGGGTGTAAGATCCTCTTTATTCGACAATGCGATGATAGCCTGTTCAATCATTTTATTTTACCTCCAAGAAATTTTTTATAATGATATCGCCCTGCGGCGTTAATATTGATTCCGGGTGGAATTGAAGTCCGTAGACCTTCTTTTCGCTGTTCTGTACCGCCATGATCTCACCGTCGTCTGTTTCGGCGACAATTTCAAGCGACTGCGGAAGGGATTCCCTTAATGCTGCAAGAGAATGATACCTTGCGGCTTTTATGCGTTCGGGCAAACCGCTGAAAAGCAGAGAATTATAAAGAGCGATATCCTCAGCCTTGCCGTGAACCAGCCGTTTTGCGTAAGAAACCGTGCCTCCGAACGCCTCGCATATTGCCTGATGACCTAAGCATATGCCGAGGATCGGTATCTCTCCGGCAAGCTCCTTTACAACGTCGATACATACGCCTGCGTCTGCCGGTCTTCCGGGACCGGGGGAGAGAACGATATGCGACGGCGCAAGCTCTCTGATCTGCTGTACGGTAAGCTCGTCGTTTCTGACGGCACGTATATTTGGATCAATGCTTCCTATAAGTTGATAGACATTGTAGGAAAAGCTGTCGTAATTATCTATAAGAAGAGTCATGATTTACCTCCTTGGCGTAACGCTGTTATTCATTAGAAAGCGCGTTGACAACGGCTTTAGCTTTATTGATACATTCTCTGTATTCATTTTCGGGAACGGAATCGGCGACGATACCTGCGCCGGAACGAACGAATACGCGTCCGTTCTTTTTGAACGCAAGGCGGATCGCGATACAAGCGTCCATATCTCCGGAGAAAGCAAGGTATCCGATAGCGCCGCCATAAACGCCGCGTTTGTTGTTTTCAAGCTCATTGATGATCTCGCAGGCTTTAAGCTTAGGCGCGCCGGAGAGTGTTCCTGCGGGAAGGACGGCAGCAATTGCGTCGAGCGCGTCGCAGTCAGGGCGGATAGTTCCGCTTACAGCCGAGCCGATATGCATTACATGAGAATAACGCTGAATTTCGAGATATTTATCGACCTTAACGCTGCCGAAACGAGATATTCTGCCGAGGTCATTTCTGCCGAGGTCAACGAGCATATTATGCTCTGCAAGCTCCTTCTCATCGGCAAGAAGCTCACGTTCAAGCGCGTCGTCTTCCTCCTTGGTTTTTCCGCGCGGACGCGTTCCTGCGAGGGGATATGTATATACGGTATCGCCGTTGAGTTTAACGAGCGTTTCGGGAGAAGCTCCGGCAATTTCTGCGGATTCACCGGAGAAATAGAACATATAGGGAGACGGATTTGCGCTTCTGAGGCGGAGATAGGTTGAAAACAGACTGCCTTCAAAACGCGCGGATAATCTGTTTGACAGAACGACCTGGAATATATCGCCGTCAAAGATACGCTGCTTTGCACGATCTACCATTTCGCAGAAGTGAGCTTCATCGAAGAGGGGAGAGAGGGGTTCGCAAAGTCTGCCTTCTTCAACGGGGCGAGGAGTGCTGTTTGCAACGGTATCCTTCATTTTGCGCAGGGTAAGCAAAGCATTGTTGTAATTTTCTTCGAGGTCTTCTGTTTTGATATTAACGATATAAACAATTTCATTTTTAAGGTGATCGAGAACAATTACCTTATCGAACAGCATAAGATCAGCGTCGCAGAAATCCTCCTCGTCAACGCCGCTGAAAACGAGTTGCGGTTCGCTGTATTTTATATAATCGAACGAGAAATAACCGACAAGGCCGCCTGTAAACGGAGGAAGCTCTTCGAGCTTGGGGGATTTGTTCTCGGCGAGGATACTGCGGATATAGAAATTCGGGTCAGCGTTTTCGAGAGTGAGTGTAGTGCCGCTTTTTATGCGGACAGTACCGCTTCGGCAGGTAAGCTCCAACGTCGGGTCGTAGCCAAAGAAGGTATAGCGGCCGTGAGCGTTTTTTTCGGCGGAATCGAGAATAAACACGTGGCTGCTTACGCTGCGAAGCGAAAGGAAGATATGCTCGGCGCTCATGCTGCACGGCTCGGAAACAGCTATGGGAACGCAGTGAAAGCCCTGCTCGGCGTAGCTTTGGATACGTACTTTTTCGGGGAAAGTATTCATAATAAAAACCTCCTTATTCTGTCTTAAGGAAACAAAAAAGTCCTTGACAGAATTCAACAAAAATTCTGTCAAGGACGGATAAACATCACCCGTGGTGCCACCTTGATTCGCAGCACAATAGCTGCGCACTCTGCGGAGTACTAACATACTCCCGGCTACTGACGTAAGCCCTCACGTCGCAGAATACTCGGTAGGCAGGCGCCTACACGCAGTACGCACCCTGACTTCTCATCAGCTGCATTTAACTGCCTGCGCCCGACCTTGCTGTGCTATGCACCAGCATACCTTTGACTGCGCCCTCAGCGAACCATTATAATAAGCAGTTGCGATCCGGCTCTCAGCCTCCCGGACTCTCTGTGCGTTCTTTTCTTATTTTTACTTTCGCGTCAACGGTTTTATTTGATTGTGGATTTATATTATCACTTTAACTAGAAAAAGTCAAGAGAAAATTTAAAAAATAATAAATATTTTTTTACGCCTAAAGCGATATAACCCGAGAAAAGCAGCCGACAAAAAGAAAAATTGGGAAAACAGTTGACAAATCTCTGTGTTTATGGTAATATAGTAGGGCAGTTTGATACTGTATTTTGTGGCCCGGTAGTTCAGTTGGTTAGAACGCCAGCCTGTCACGCTGGAGGTCGACGGTTCGA
>CACYDO010000184.1 GCA_902773165.1 uncultured Ruminococcus sp.
CGGAACTGCCCCCGGGTGCGTACCCGGCGACTATTCTACTGTTACGGATTTTGCAAGATTTCGGGGCTGGTCTACGTCGTTTCCTCTTTGAACGGCTGTGTAATAAGCGATCAGCTGGAGCGGAACGCAAACGAGCATGGGGAGAAGAAGCTCTTCAAAATCCGGTACTTTAAGCACATAATCGGCAACATCGGCAGGAACATCGTCGCTTTCCTTGCAGATCATGACCACCTTAGCACCGCGTGCCTTTACTTCCTTGATGTTGCTTACGGTCTTTTCGTAAAGATCGGACTGTGTGGCAACTGCTACAACAGGCATGCTCTCGGTGATAAGCGAGATCGTTCCGTGTTTAAGTTCGCCTGCCGCGTAGCTCTCGGAGTGAATGTAGGATATCTCCTTGAGCTTAAGGCTGCCCTCCATGCTCAGAGCATAGTCAAGACCTCTTCCGATGTAGAGAAGACTGTCTGCCGATACAAGCTTTGTGGATATCTTCTGAGCAATCTCCGTTGTTGATTCAATGACTTTGGATACCATGTCGGGAGTTTCAAGAAGCTTTGAGGTGTAATACTTGTATTTCTCCTCGTCGATCGTACCGTTTGCAAATGCAAGCTCAAACGCAAAGAGATACATTACTGAAAGCTGAACCATGTATGCTTTTGTAGAAGCAACGGAAATTTCCGGGCCTGCGTGTGTGTAGATCAGCATGTCTGCTTCTCGTGCGATGGTGCTGCCCATTGCATTGACAATTGCAAGCGTAGCCGCGCCCTTTTTCTTTGCAAGACGCATTGCCGCAAGGCTGTCTGCCGTTTCGCCGCTCTGCGATACGATGATGATAAGATCGCCCTTACCGATGATCGGATCTCTGTAACGGAATTCGCTTGCGATATCTACCGTTACGTGCTTGCGCGCGATCTTCTCCATTACGTACTTGCCAACCATACCGGAGTGCATTGCCGTGCCGCACGCTACGATAAAGATATTATTTATCTTGCGCAGGGCCTCCGGAGTAATGTTGCATTCTTCTAAGTTCGGCATACCGTCTGTGATTCTTGGTATAATTGTATTTTTGATAGCGGTAGGCTGCTCGTTGATCTCCTTTATCATGTAGTGGGGATAACCGCACTTTCCTACGGCGTTAACGTCCCAGTCTGCCGTTTTAAGCGTTTTGACGATCGGGCGATAGTGGTTATCGTAAACCTTGATACCGTCTTTGCTTAGAACTGCGATCTCATCGTGTTCAAGCAGATAATAATCCCGGGTATATTCGATTATAGCCGGGACGTCTGAGGCAATGAAGCTTTCTCCTTCACCTACGCCGATAACAAGCGGACTTTCCCTTCTGACAGCGAAAACTGTATCGGGATAATTCTCAAATACAATGCCCAGCGCAAAGCTGCCGCGCAGATCCTGAGTTGTTCTGATTATAGCCTTGATCGGGTCGCTGATATAGTTGTAATAATGATCGAGAAGCTGAGCAACGACTTCAGTATCGGTGTCGCTGAGGAATGTTCTTCCGTCATTTATAAGGAACTCTTTAAGCTCCTTGTAGTTCTCGATAATTCCGTTGTGTACAAGAGTTACCTTTGCGCCGCTGTGGGGATGGGAGTTAATGTCAGATGGCTCTCCGTGAGTAGCCCAGCGTGTATGACCGATTCCGGCAGTGCCTTTTGGCTTTCCTTCGGAATCCATCTTAGCAATAAGATCCTTGAGCTTGCCTTTTGATTTAGCAACGGTTATCTTTCCTTCTTCAAAAACGGCAATTCCTGCCGAGTCTTATCCTCTGTATTCCAGTCTTGTGATCGCGTTGACAAGGACGTCGGAGCAGTCTCTGTGTCCGACATAACCAACTATTCCGCACATGATTATTCCTCCAATTATTTGTTTTTCTTATATGTATGTTGTGTTGCTTAATATGCTTATCTCTTCTTTTTAGAAGACTTTGACTTCTTCTTGCCGGAGTTTTTCGGCTTATTCTCGCTGTTTGAGTTATTGCTTACGGGCTTTTCAGCTGATTCCTTCGGCTTGTTTTCTTTAGAAGCTTTTTCCTGATGTTCTTTTTCCTGATCTGCTGCACTTCCGCCTTCGTTAAGCTTATGGTGGAAGGTGGGAACGATCTGTGCAAGCAGCTCTACGGTGCGGTCAGAGTCGTTTTCGTTTGCCGCTTCCTTAAGCTCCTGAAGCTCTCCTAAGAATTTGTCGGGATTTATCTCGATCTGATTCCCGATAAAAATTTTCTTGTTATCAGTTTCGTCAAGTCCTTCTTCGTTCATAAGAAGCTCCTCGTACAGCTTTTCTCCGGGGCGCAGTCCTGTAAATTTGATCTCAACGTCCTGATAAGGAACCTTGCCGTACATTCTGATAAGATTCTCCGCCAATGTCACTATTTTGACAGGCTCGCCCATATCGAGAACGAATATCTCGCCGCCGCTAGCCATAGCGCCTGCCTGGAGAACAAGCGATACAGCCTCCGGAATGGTCATAAAGTAGCGGATGATATCGGGGTGAGTAACGGTAACAGGCTTTCCTGTTTCGATCTCTCGTCTGAAAAGCGGAATAACAGAGCCGTTGCTGCCCAGAACATTTCCGAAACGGGTCGTAACGAAATCGGTCTGTGTGTAATTCTGCGCCATGTATTGAATTATCATCTCGCAGCAGCGCTTTGTTGCACCCATTACGTTTGTGGGGTTAACTGCTTTATCGGTCGATATCATGACGAATTTTTCAACATTATAATACTCTGCAAGAGTTGCGCAGTTGAATGTGCCGAAAATGTTGTTCTTTACAGCCTCTTCCGGCACGGTTTCCATAAGCGGAACGTGCTTGTGGGCTGCTGCGTGGAATACAATGTTCGGACGGTATGTTTTGAAAATGAGATTCATCTTGTCATAATCACGGACAGAAGCTATGAGCGTTACGAGATTTACGTTTTCTTTTCCGTAATCCATGTAAAGCTCCTGCTGGATCTCATAGGCATTGTTTTCATATATATCTACAATAATGATCTGCTTCGGATTATATTTGCAGATCTGACGTACAAGCTCGCTTCCGATAGATCCGCCGCCGCCTGTTACCATGCAGACCTTTCCCGAGATAAATGCCTTTACATCGCTGCTGTCAAAGCGAACAGGCTCTCTGCCCAAAAGGTCTTCAATTCGGATATCCTGAACCTTTGACATGATCTGAGTGTTGCCATTGTCATCGGCAAGCATCTGGGTGAGGTAGGGAATAATCTTGATCTTGCAGCTCGTTTCCGAAGCAAGGTCGAGAATACGCTTCCTGTCCTTTTCGTCAAGTGAGGGAATAGCAAGGATAATGAGATCCACAGCTTCCTTCCTGCACCATTTTGATATCTCGTTCGTTGTTCCTCTGACGGGAATGCCCATGATGTTTGTACCCTGTTTATCGGGATCGTCATCAACAATACACACAGGCTCGTATTTGTGGGCAGGGTTTTTGGGGTCGTTGACCGAGTTTTTGATCTCTTTGAGGATCATATGGCAGGCTTTGCCCGCACCGATTATCATTGTTCTCTGCTTCTGATATTTTTTTCCGTCAACAGCAATCGTCAGGAATGTCTGACGGAAGATGAATCTGAAAAGAACGATACCTGCTGTTCCTAATAAAAATGAAATGATGATATACTGCCACTGCGGCTGCGCATTAAAGGCGTTTGCAAGAAGAACGGTCAGACCGTTTCCTATAAGCATTCCCAAAAGGCACGATAAATAATCTTTAGCGTCAAAATATCGCCAAAGCTTATTATATGCGCCGAAAACGTAAAGGGAGAAGAAACACATCAATACATTTATCAACATATATATGATAAGACTTTGACGAGAATAACCAAGCATTGGGTTTGTCCAGAAATAAAAGAAAGACAGCAAAAAGCTGGTAAGAATACCACTTAAAAGAACGATAAACGCGTCTGCAAACATCAGGACAATTTTTCGTACATTCATTTTTTCCATAATACTACAACCTCAGAATAATTCATAATATGAATAAATTAACAGTAAATGTACCGCATTGAATAATAACCAATATATATTTAAACAATTTCATTATAACATAATAGTAAGAGTTATGTCAATCAAATTATGACGATTTGTAACTTTTATGCGGCTTTTTGTGAGATATCGGGCTGATTTATAACAAAGAGGTTATTGGTATTCTTTTAAAATTTTTATTAAGAATAAAAGTAGTACTGCTTCTGCACGTAGTACCGGATAGATCCACACGCTGAATTGCGTTTCTCTGAGTCGGAAAAATCTCTGTAAGTCAGTCTGTAGTAGTTTTACTTCCTATTTATCCCTTTTCATTATATATAAGGCAGTATTTGCAGGAACATTTTATGTGCATATGCATAAAGGTTACGGAAATGTAATAATATATCCTTGCAAGGCAGTGCAAAGACGCAAAAAACAAATTTTCTATTGTAAAATATGCACAAAAAATATGGAGCAAATTTTACATGTGAAAATAAAGAAAAAGTGTAACCTTAAAAAAGTAAAAGACGATTTTTAAAAAGGTTACAACATATTGTGCACAATTACTGCAATTAGTTGATAAAGTGCAGAAATAATTCGATAATATTATTTCTACGGTATGGCTCGCGAGTTATATGTGAATAAAATGTAAATAAAGTATGATGAATTAAATTCCTGTTTTTGAATAAAATGTAATCTAAAAATTAATTTTGCGGTTTGTTTTAATGACAATAAAGAAAATAATTCTCCAAAAACCGCATGGTTGAGCCGTTTTTGGAACTCAGCAGCGTGAAAGTGCGACGAAGCTGTAATACTTTTTGTGCAGAAAAACTGTTTCCATTTTTCAAAGATTATGGTAGAATAAAAAGCGAAATACAGGAAGCATACTCTTTTGCGGGGAGTCCGGCTTCCGGAAAAGACGGTGAATACCAATGAGAAAAAACACAAAAACCCTTAAATTAGTGGCTTGCATGTCTTTGATCGTTGCACTGGCAATCTCCGCATTGAGCCTTTCGGTTCGTGCTACACATGAGAATACACACGGCAACACGGGAGATCAGGCTTCCGATATTGTCGGAGTTGCTTCAACACAGGTGGGATATTACGAAGGCGGTGACGGCTACACGAAGTACGGTGACTGGTACGGACTTCCGTACAGTGACTGGTGTGCGATGTTCGTTTCCTGGTGCGCAAATCAGGCAGGCGTAAGCACAGACGTATTTCCGAGCTTTGCACTCTGCTCCGCAGGTGCAGACTGGTTTATTTCCCAGGGTCGTTTCCATTATGCCGGCAGCTATGCTCCGCAGGCAGGCGACCTGATCTTCTACTCCTCCTACGGCAATATCTATCACGTAGGTCTTGTAACAGGATCGGACGGAAGCAACGTTTACTCGATCGAAGGCAACTACAACGAAGCAGTTTATAATGTAAGCTATCCTCTCAGCTACGGCGATATCATGGGTTATGCTACTCCGGCATACGGAACACAGGCTTCCGTTGTCACACAGGACAAGCAGAACGTTGAAGAAGACAGCGCCGAAACACCTGAAGAGGTAACATCAGCAGCAGATACCGACGAGAACGATACAGAAGTTGTCGAAGAGCAGATCAGCGAAGAAGCTCAGACAGAGGAAGAAAGCTCTGAGACGGTTCAGGCTGTTGAAGAAAACGAGGAAGTACAGACAGCAAACGACAATCAGACAGAGTCTGATACCGATGTTGACAGTGAAGACGTCGTTGTATCCGATATTTCGGACAATGAGGAGACAGAGACAAGCGTTGACAGCAGCAGTGATGATATCACGACAGACAGCGACAAGAAAGAGGATAAAAAGACAAGCGTAAGCATTCTTTGCGGTGACGCTAATGGTGACGGCACTGTGGATTCAGCAGACGCACTTCTTATCCAGCGTTATCTTGCCGGTAAGATCGATGATAAGACCGAGAAGTTCAACATACTCAGTGCAGACGCTGATATCTCCGGAGAGATAGACGTAGAAGACGCACTTTTCGTTCTTGAGCTTTCCATTGCGGCATAATTATTAAGTGGTAAAAATCGCCGGTACGTTTTTCGTACCGGTGTTTTTTCGCGTTAAGCTTCCAATTTCAACACTATCAGAACTGATTTTTACATAAGATAGGGTAAAATAACTATTGAAAAAAATGCCGTATAATGATATAATCAAATCGTTTATGATTGCTTTATTTCCGTTGGGAATAAAGTCATAATTCTATAGAATGTATGCAGAAGGTCAGGACTGCACGCATGAACAGCGGTTGATCCGCGAGGGTTATTTCAAATTTATTTCAAAATTACAAAGAAAAGAGGATGTGGTTGTTTTTGAAGAAGATTCGCTTCTTTAAGGATTTTAAGAGGTTTTTCAATTACATAGTTTTTGCGGTCAAGGCGGAGTTGAAATCCGAGGTTGCCGATTCGTTCCTGAGTTGGCTTTGGTGGTTTCTCGACCCGCTGCTCTATATGCTTGTTTATTCGTTTATTGCAGTTGTTGTATTTTCAAGCAACATTCCGTACTTCCCGGCGTTCGTATTTCTTGGTCTGAATACATGGGGATTGTTTAATAAAACGATAAAGGCGAGCGTAAAGCTTGTTTCCGCAAAGAAAATGATAGTTACAAAGGTCTATGTGCCTAAGTTTATGTTTGTCTTCGAGAAGCTGGGCGTTTACGGTTTCAAGATGGTTATCGCAAATCTGCTTGTTGTTGGTACTATGGCTATTTATAGGGTGCCGATAACGTGGCGCGTTGTCTGGATAATCCCGATAACGCTGGTGCTTGTGGTCGTAACCTTCGGCGTCAGCACGATCATTATGCACTTTGGTGTATTCGTTGAAGACCTTCTCAACGTTATAACAGTTGTCCTCCAGTTAGGATTTTACCTTTCAGGTATATTCTATTCCATTGATGAAATAGGCGTAAAAAATCACGGTCAGATATACATTCCGGGACGTGTTCCCGAGCCGTGGGGCGAATGGCTTGTAAAGCTCAACCCGATGGCGCTGCTTATCACAGACCTCAGACGAGTTCTACTTTACGGAGAGAATCCGCATTGGGTAATGATGATCGCATGGTTTGTTGTAGGTGTTTTTATGTCTTTTGTTGGAATCAAGATAATTTATAAATTTGAAAACAGCTATGTAAAGGTGATTTGATTATGTCAGATATTTCAGAAAATGCAATTACGGTGTCTGATGTAAAGATCAGATACAGAGTTTTTAAAAAGATATCGCTGCTTAAAACGATTCTTGCGCCTTATAAGTACAAGAAGACAGAGCTTTTCGAGGCTGTTAAAGGGGTAAGCTTTGAAGTACCTAAGGGTCAGATCCTCGGAATTGTCGGAAAAAATGGCAGCGGCAAATCGACGCTGCTTAAAGCGATCGCCGGTATCTTCTCGCCTGACGAGGGTGAGATTGATCTTCACGGTCACTCGGTTTCGCTGCTTTCCATAGGCGTAGGCTTTCAGGCAAAGCTCAGCGGACGTGAGAACATCTATCTTTCAGGCCTGCTGCTTGGATTCAGCAGACAGCAGATAGACGAAAAGCTGGATGAGATCATCGAGTTTTCCGAGCTGGGAGATTTTATTGACCGTCCGGTAAAGACGTATTCAAGCGGTATGTACTCAAAGCTTGCTTTTTCAATTACAGCTATACTCGAAACAGAGATCATGCTCATTGACGAGGTTCTCTCAGTTGGTGACGCGAAGTTCAAGAAAAAGAGCTACGAGAAAATGAAGAGCCTTATCACCAATACAGACAGAACTGTAGTTATCGTTTCTCACAGCTCCGATACGCTCAAGCAGCTTTGCAATACTATCCTTTGGCTGCATGAGGGCGAGGTAAAAATGCAGGGCAGTTGCGAAGAGGTTCTGCCGAAGTACGAAGAGTTCATGTCCTGATCGGAGCAGCTTATGCAGAGATTTAAAGAAAAGCTCAGTCAGGTCAAGCCTCGGGATTACTTCCATATTCTGCTCTTTCTGCTTGCGCTGCCAATTGCTCTTGTGTATAAATGCTTCAGAAGAGATCTTTGGCTGCTGTGCGACAATGGCGTTGAAGCTTCCGATAACGGCTATTGGCTTTTTGAGTACATTTGCCGCGAACACCCCGAGCAGGACTGCGTTTATGCTGTCAACTGTGACAGCCGTGACCGCGAAAAGGTTGAACGTATCGGAAAAACGGTGCGCTACGGCAGCTTTCTGCACTGGATACTTTATCTGACGGCGAATGTGAACATAAGCTCGCAAAAGGGCGGAAAGCCGAATTTTGCCGTGTGTTATCTCCTTGAGGTCTATGGAATTCTGCACAACAACAGAGTCTTTTTGCAGCACGGCGTTATCCTGACAGATATAGAATTTCTTTATTATGAAAATACAAAAATGGATATGTTCGTTACGAGCACCTACCGCGAGTGGGAGTACGTTAATGGTCATTATGGCTACCCCGAAGGCGTTGTAAAGCTTTTGGGGCTGCCGCGTTTCGACAGACTTCATGATTTTAAAACAGTTCCAAAGCAGATCCTGATAATGCCTACGTGGCGTGACTGGCTTGGTACGGCTGCTTTGGCTAAGGATAAGGAAAAGGACAGGGCGAATTTTACTTCAAGCAAGTATTACAAATACTGGAGCGCCTTTATAAAAAGTCCCCGTCTTACGCAGATCTGCGAAAAATACGGCTGTACAGTTATGTTTTGCCCCCACAGGGATACGCAGAGATTTCTCGATTGCTATAAAACTGATAATCCGTATATGACAATATGCGATTACGATCATTTTAACGTTCAGGAGCTTATGAAAAGCTCAGCGTTTATGGTCACGGATTTTTCGAGTGTGCAGGTGGATTTTGCTTATATGAAAAAGCCGCTTGCTTATTTTCATTTCGATTATGACGATTACTCCGCACACCACTATCACAAGGGTTATTTCGACTACGAAAAGGACGGCTTTGGTCCTGCTTTCAGTGATGAAAACGCGCTTCTGGATTATGTTGAGAAAAAAGCAGCCGGAAATTTCACAAACGATGATGTTTATCTGAAGCGGCACAGCGAATTTTTTACGCTTTTCGACACAGACAACTGCAAGCGGAATTACGAAGCTATTCGTGAGCGTTACAGCCGGAAATAAGGAGCTAAAATGAAAGAAAGCGAACAGAAACCAATAGATTTTGTCATGATCTGGGTTGACGGAAACGATAAAAAATGGAGAGCTGAAAAAGCAAAGTACGACGGAAGCGTAACAGGACCTTCCGACAGCGAGGTCCGATACCGAGATTGGGATAATCTTCGCTATTGGTTTCGCGGTGTGGAGCAATTTGCACCGTGGGTCAATAAGATCCACTTTGTTACATGGGGACATCTGCCCGAATGGCTCGATACAAGCAATCCAAAGCTGAATGTCGTAAATCATAAGGATTATATCCCCGAAAAATATCTGCCTACGTTTTCTTCACATACGATAGAGCTTAATCTTCATCGTATCAAGGGGCTTTCGGAGCAGTTTGTGTATTTTAACGACGATATGTTTATCACCGCGCCTGTGAAGCCCGAGGATTTCTTCAAAAACGGCGTTCCGAAAGATACATTCGCGCTTGACTGCATATGCTTTCAGTCCGACAGCGCAGGTTTTTTTAACGGCGCTGATTTAACTGTTGTTAACGATCATTTCAGCAAGAGAGAAGCAAAAAAAAGAGATTTCGGCAAATGGTTCGATCTTTCAAACGGTATCAGAAACATCATTCGTACCGTTCTTTTACTCCCGTGGGATTATTTTCCGGGGTTTTATTATCAGCATACGCCAAACAGCTTTTTGAAGTCTACATTTGAAGAGGTTTGGGATAAGGAACCGGAAACTCTCGACAAGACCTGCTGCGATAAATTTCGCAGAGAAGGCAATGTTAACCAGTGGGTTATGAAATTCTGGCAGCTTGCTTCGGGCAATTTCGTTGTAAGACCCGATAGCTTTGCTTACTGCTATCATATAAAAGAAAACAACTACGAAGCGCTTCTTAAGGATATTCCTTCGGGAAAGCACCGTATGTTATGCATAAATGACACGGCTGATACGCTCAATTTTGAAACAAAAAAAGAAGGCGTAAAGTCCGCTTTTGAAAAGCTTTTGCCTGAAAAAAGCTCATTCGAAAAGTAAAGGCAACACAGCCGAAGTTTTTTTCAA